>JBQTHV010000155.1:0-5461 GCA_052389555.1 Gemmatimonadales bacterium
GCGGTGAGGAGCGCCGTGAGCGTGAAGCCGGGCGATTTCGCGAAGCTGCGGAGCGCGTAGCGAATGTCCTGGAGCAGCGTGTTCATGCCGTAGCTCGGTTAGGGAATACTCTGTGAGATAGCCGCAACCGCCGAATCGTTGGAGCCCTCACTGGCTACCTCACCAACCGCTAGCCACTAACCACTCTCCACTATCCACTCCCCCGCATGGTAATGGCCGGATCGATCCGGGCGGCGCGAACCGCGGGAATCCAGCAGGCCAGGATCCCGATCGCGGCCATCAGCACTGCCACCGCGATGAACGTCACGGGATCATGCGGTGCCACGCCGAACAGAAGTCCGCGAATCAGACCAGCGGCCGCGAACGCCCCTGCCGTGCCTAACCCGAGCCCCAGCACGAGTAATACGCCGCCTTCCCGAAGAATCATGCGCTGGATCCGGCTCCCATCCGCGCCGAGACTCATCCGGATCCCGATCTCCGTCGTGCGTGCGCTCACCGAGAAGGCCAGGACCCCGGCGATTCCGACCGCCGCAATGAGCACCGCCAGCAGTCCGAAGCCTGCGACCAGCAGGGCATTCAACCGGCGCGGGCCGACGCTTTCCGCTTTGATCTGTGAGATGGTCGCCACCTGCTCGATCGGAGCAGTTGGCGCGATCCGCCGAATGATGGCCGTCACCCCGGGGATCAGGCTCGCGGCGTTCCGGTCCGTGCGGATCGCCAGGGCTCCGCTCATCGCCAGTATTTGCGTGAACGGCATAAACACCACGGGGTTTGGCTCGGCCTCGAGTCCCCCATCCCGGGTGTTGCCAGCGACGCCGACGACCGTGCGCCAGTCGCCGCTGATCGGGGTGAATCGGAGGACGTCCCCGGTCCAGGCGACGCGTTGTCCGACCGGGTTCTCGCCGGGGAAGAGTCGATCGGCGAGAACCTGGTTGATGATCACGACTTTTTCGGAATCGCGCCGGTCGGTCGCGGTAAACTCCCGGCCCCGAAGGATCGGCACACCGGCAGCCCGGAAGAACTCGGGGTTCGCGGTGCGCAGCTCCCCGCTGGGCATGGGCTCGCCGGGCGGTACGGTCTTGCCTTCCGCTTTGACGTCGAACACGACGCCCGAACGCCGGAGCGGTGCGGGCGAGCCGACGCCTGCCAGCTTCACGCCGGGCAACGCCGCGATCTCGAGCCGGATGCGCTCGTAGCGGTCCTTGGCCTCGACGTCGAGCCCTGGGTTGGTGACGAGCTCGGTGAAGTTGAGCAGGGGAACCTGCATGGTGAGGATCTCTTCGCTGACGAGCCCGGTGCGCACGTCGGCAAGCCGCAGCATAGTGCGGGTTAGGAGACCCGCGCCGGCGAGCAAGACCACCGAGACGGCCACCTGCGCGACGACCAGCCCCCGTTGCAGCCGCTGACGCCGGGGACTTCCTGCCAGCGCGCGGCCACCCCCGGCGAGCAGGGAGGCGATCGCGCCTTCCCGGGGGAGCCAGGCCGCGAACGACAGGAGGAACGCCAGCCCAAAGGACACCGCCAGCGTGAAGCCGAGCACCGTGGTATCGAGACGGATTTCCCCGGCGCGAGGCGAGTATCGGTCGGCGAGCGAGACGAGAGGCCCGAGCCCGCCCTTGGCGAGCAGAAGACCGAGTCCCGCGCCGCTGAGCGCCAGCAGCAGGTTCTCGACCAGCAGGAGCCGACGAAGCCGGCCGGTACCGGCGCCGAGCGCGGCGCGCGCCACCAGCTCGTGCTCGCGACGGACGCCGCGCATGAGGGTCAGGTTGGCGACATTGGCGGCAGAAATGAGCAGTACGAAGGCCGCGGCGCCCATGAGCAGCCAGAGCACGAGCTGGGCTCGCTCGCCCAATACCTCCTTGAAGGGGAAGACGGTGACCCGATAGTGGGAAGCGGCATCGTACGCCTCAGCGAAGTCACGCTGCATCCGGGTATACGCCGTGGCCACCTCGGCCCGCGCTTGGGCCACCGTGGCGCCCGGAGAGAGCCGGGCGACCATCTCGGTCATCCGATGGGTTCGGCCCTGCACCATGAACGCGCTCAGGTGGTGCTCGCTGAAGACCATGTTGAGGAGGGCGTCCACCCGGGTCGGAAAGTGGGGGGCCTCCTGCACCACGCCGATCACCGTGACAGACCGGTTGTCGATGCGGACCTGCTTGCCCACGATGCTCGAATCGCCTCCGAACCGGCTGAGCCAGAAGCCGCGGGTCAGTACCATGACCGGCGGGACGCCCGGTCCGTCGTCCTCCGGCTGGGTGAGCCGCCCAAGGATCGGGGACAGGCCCATCACCTCGAAGAAGTTGCCGGTGACGAGCCCGACTGGAATACGCGCCGCGCCTTCGTCACCCTGGATGACGCCGGTCCATTCGG
The DNA here is from genome assembly GCA_052389555.1 of Gemmatimonadales bacterium. Lineage (GTDB taxonomy): Bacteria > Gemmatimonadota > Gemmatimonadetes > Gemmatimonadales > GWC2-71-9 > JABFSM01. The sequence continues at coordinate 2,371 of JBQTHV010000155.1, forward strand.
AATACTCGGCGATGCCGCCGAGCGACGGGGCACCGGCGCGGAAGTCGTTCACCTCCGGGACGGAGAAGGCGAGGTTCGCGCGTCCGGGTCCGTCGGCCGAGTGGCGCAGATAAACGAGGCGGTCTCCCTCGCGATGGGGCAGCGGTTTGAGCAGCACGCCGCGCACCACGCTGAAGATCGCGGTATTGGCGCCGATCCCGAGCCCGAGCGTGAGAATGGCGACCGTGGCAAAGCCGGGGCTTTGCCGCAGCGACCGGATCGCGTAGCGGATGTCCTGGAGCAATGTGTTCATCGGGCCATCGCCTCCTCCTCTACCACCTTCCCATCGAACAGCTTGACTTCGCGTTCCGCCCAGCGGGCATAGCGGGGGTCGTGGGTGACCATGCAGATCGTAGCGCCGCCCTGGTGCAGCTCGCGGAGCAGCTCCATCACCGCCTCGCCGTTCTGCGAGTCGAGGTTCCCGGTCGGCTCGTCGGCGAGCAGGATCGCCGGCTCACCCGCCACCGCACGGGCCACCGCGACGCGCTGCTGCTGACCGCCGGAGAGCTGAGAGGGATAGTGCTTCACCCGGTGCGCCATGCCGACCCGCTCGAGCGCGCTGGTCACCCGCTGGTTCCGCTCGGACGACGGCATACCGCGATAGGTGAGCGGCAGCTCGACGTTTTCGTAGACCGTGAGATCGCCGATCAGGTTGAAGGCCTGGAAGATGAACCCGATCTGGCGATTCCTAACCCGGGCTCGCTCCGAGGGGGTCAGGCTCTCCACCGCGTGGCCGGCCAGGGTATAGGTCCCCTCGCTCGGTGTATCGAGGAGCCCCAGGATCGAGAGCAGCGTGGTCTTCCCGCAGCCCGAGGGGCCGGAGATCGACACGTACTCCCCCTTGTCGATGGTGAGGTAGATATCGGAGAGGGCGTGGGTCTCCAGCTCGTCGGTATAGAAGATCTTCTTGATGCCGTCGAGCATAATCAGCGTCTCTGACATGCTGCACTCCTTGGAGTCGAGGTTCCCGTTTCTCACTTGATGCGCACTCTATCCACGTTATCCCACCGCGACATATCGGACAGGATCACGACGTCGCCCGGGGAGAGTCCTTCCTTGATTTCGACGCTGGTGACCGACGTTCTGCCGAGCCGCGCCGAAACCCGCTGCGCGTAACGCCCCCCATCCACCAGCTTGAAGATCCCGATGGTGGCATCGGTCTGCCCATACGCGGGGCGACCGGTGTAGAGGACGTTGGTCAGCCGGGCGATCTCGATCACGCCGTCCACGCTCAGATCGGAGCGCGCACCGGCGGGCGGAGTCCCCTCGAGCGCCACGTCCACCGTGACGGTGCCGGCGGAAGAGGCCGGATCGATACGACTGACGTGTCCGGGCGCGATTCCGTTTCGGGTGTCGATCGAGGCTTTCTGCCCGATCGCCACGTCCTTGGCCTGGTTCTCGGGGATCCGAAGCACCGCCTTGAGGCGCAAGGGCAGGGGGTCCACCCGGGCGAGGGTGGCGCCGGGCAACGCGTACTGGCCCACCTGGAGCGGCACCTCGCGGAGCAGGCCGCGCGCCCCGGCCCGGACCACCATGGAAGCCCTGAGCCCGTGCTGGAACTTCGCGATCGAGCGGAGGCGGTCCACCTGGGCTTCCTGAACCCGGATCTGGTCGCCGATCGTTTCGGTGAGGAGGTTGAGCCGCTCCTCTTCCAGCCTAACCCGCTCCTTCAAGGCGTTGGCCTGGTCTTGCTGCTGCTTGGCATCGAGCGGAATGATCAGCTGCTTGGCCAGGAGCTCCGTGGCGGCCTGGGCTCGACGCTCGGCGTCTTGCCACTGAGACCGCAAGTCGGCGACCGCCGCAGCCTGGGTGAGCCGGGAGCTGTGGAGATTGGTGCGAAGCTGGACCAGCTGCGCTTCGGCATCGGTGAGCTGGCGATCCGCGTTCAAGGTCTGGATTTCGACGTCGGGGTTGCTGAGCTCGAGGATGACCGTCGCCGGCTCGACCGGCGTCGTGCCCGGCAGGAGATGGATCTTCTCGACCCGACCGGCGGTGACCGCGGTGATGAATCGGGTATCTTCGGGCACCAGGGTGCCGGGGCCTCGAACTTCGAGCAGCATGGTTCCCTGGCGGACCGTATCGGTGTAGATCGTGGCGGCATCGACCGTAGGGGCCGCGGGCTTGAGGCTCATCAGGATGACGGTGATCACCACGAGCCCCCCGACGCCTGCTCCGTAGGCGGCGAATTTCTTGTAGTTCTTCTTCGGCTCCCGCTTGATGTCCATCCGGATCCCAGGGGATGCGAGGTGCGAACAGATATATAGGAAAGAGCGTGCCCCGCCCCCGGCCCGCCTAGTTATAAGCTGGACAACGGGTTAGACCCTGGGCGTGGAAACCTGGCGGGGCTCCGGAATCCCGGAAGTGGGATTCCCGTCCCAGATGTGGGATCGGGGGCGAGCGGACTATTCCGCTCGCATGGCGAGCAGCGGACTGATGCGAACCGCCCGCCAGGCAGGAATCAGCGCGCCGGCCAGCGTCACGAGCACCACGATTCCTAACCCGGCTGCGAAGGTGGCCGGATCGCCGGGGGCCAGGCCGAAGAGCAGCGCTCGCATCGCGCGCGCTGCCCCGTAGGCGATCACGACGCCAACCACCCCTCCGATCACGGTCCATCGCCCGGCCTCGCCCACAATCATGCGCGCCACCCGGCGCGGCTCGGCGCCAAGGGCCAGCCGCACCCCGATCTCCTGGGCGCGCTGGGTCACCAGGAAGGCCAGGAGCCCGTGAATGCCGATCGCGCTGAGCACCAGCGCAATGGCAGCCAGCGCCGCGAGGATCTCGAGCTGGGCCTTTCGGTCCTGAGTCTGCCGCGCGACGACCTCGGTCAGCATCCGCACATCGGAGATCGGCTGCTCCGGGTCCACGCGGCGAATGATGTTACGAATGGCCGGTACCAGATCGAGATCCTGGCCCGCCGCCTTGACCACCAGATCCTTGGGGACGTAGAGGTCTCCGACGCCTTGGGGAAACTGGGAGGCTGGCAGGTACACCTGGGGCTCGTTGGTCCGCTCGAGACCGCGTACTTTGATATCCCGCACTACGCCGACCACGG
>JBQTHV010000156.1:0-39148 GCA_052389555.1 Gemmatimonadales bacterium
GGGTCAGGGCCCAGTTCTTCTTATAGGGCGTCCCTGAGCTCACCGCCATTCACCCTGGAGGACAAACCCGGCCCAATAGTACGGCGAATTCCAGCGTTTCTGTCCGGTGACGGCAAGCTGGGCAGCCCGCAACGCCTCGGCGGGACGCAGCTTTCGGGGGCCGAGCATTCCCTGATCGAAATGTTTCATCAGTTCCGCGGTCGCCTTATCGTCCACCTTCCAAAGGCTGGCTACGACCCTCGGAGTTCCGGCATACATGAACCCGCGGGTCAATCCCACCAGACCTTCTCCCTGGATCTCCTGGCCGAGGCCGGTTTGACAGGCACTCAGGACGACCAACTCGGCTGGCAGTTTGAGATTGAAGATCTCGTGAAGACGCAAAAAGCCGTCCTGGGGCCGGCCGGACTCATCGACCAGCGACAACACGATGCCGGAGAGCTCCGGATCAACACTGTTGAGTAGCCCATGCGTGGCGAAATGAATAATCCGATACCGGGCGAGCCCCGGATCGGTTGCGGCAGATCGGTTGGCCTTGAAATCCACTGCCTGCATTCGCTGTGCGGCCGGGACCAAAGCCAGAATGGCCGCGGCTTCCCGCCTTGAGCCGATCAACCTGGGGAGCTCGTGTTCCGAGATCGCCACTCCGGACTCACGGGCCGCGCGGTGAACGTCGGAAACCTCAAGGAAAGGATCCGAGCGCGAAGTCGCAGGCTTTCGACTCGCCGCGCGGGCCTGGGATCCCACCCGGGGATCGTCCCGGCTGTACACCGGATCAGCAAGCACCGCGAGGGTTTTCTCAGCCTGCTGCCGACGGGTTCTTTCCTCGCGAAGCAGCGCTAAGACTGAGACCGACGGCAAGCTCACGACCTCGTTGCTGGAAGCAAGCGGTAACGCCGCGAACGGGACGTAGTGCAGCGCCCCATCAGCCACGATAGCGAGCCGCTTTGCCCTCAACTGGGGAGCCGCAGGAGCCAGCACCAAATCGTTGAGAACCCCGGCAGCCTTGAGAATTTCCTCGCTGTCGGAAGGCTTGCTGGTCAGCTCATAAAACCGACGGGCCGCTGCCTCGATCTCGGCGCGTCCGGGAAGCTGGTAGCTGTGAATGGATTTGGAATCGACGGCCCAGAGATAGCTGCGTTCTTCCCCCAGAAGGTATTGCAGAATCATGGTGTCCGGGTCGAGTACCTTCTCCTGAACCTCTTGCAGATGGAGCGGCGGGGGCTGAGTGAGGCCGGCATATCGAGGACTGCGGGCGCGGATTTCCGCTTCGAGCTGCCGATAGTCCTCCAGAAGCTGGGCGATTTCCGCGCCTGCGGCCGACACCCGGCCTTCACTCGCCGTGCGGGTCAGGAGTTGTGCCTGTCGCTGGGCTTTCAGGTTGATCATCTGCTGCAGCGAACGCCGGCGCAAGAGCAGCGCCGGGTCGATTCCTTCCCGAACGCCCAGCTGCGCCTCCGCCAGGATCTCCAGCAGACTCCGAGCGCGGGCCCGCTCGCTGACCTGGAGCGCTCTACCGGCAAATCCATCCGCAGGATGCCGCGCGTCCAACTGCATGAGCAGGTCCACGTTCAGCTCGTAGTGGCGCCGGACTTGAGCCAAATAAGTGGACCGAAGTTCCTGGCTGAAGACTTTGCCGCGCAGCCCCTCGACCAACTGAAGCGCAGCTTCCGAGTGGGTGAGCGCTTCCTTCAGATTCCCCCGAGCCCTTTCCGCCAGGGCAATGTTATACAGCGTCGCCGCCTCTCCGCTCCGGAGTCCCAGGGCGCGAAAGGAATCCAATGCCTCCCGATGAAGATTCAGCGCCCGCTCCGTCTCGCCCAGCGAGCCATAGGCCGCACCCAGTTGGGTCAGGACGCCTGCTTCACCCCGCCGGCTTCCGATTGCGCGAAACCGCGCTAACGCCTGCTGGTACGCGGCGAGAGCCTTGGGACTGTCACCCATCGAGGCATACAGGCGGCCGAGTTCATTCAGGGCCCGAGCTTCACCGCTCCGATTGCCGGCCGTCTGGAGCAGGGCAATGGCCTGGGTGTAAGAATCAAGCGCTTTCTGGGGCTCTCCCAACGTCGCCAAAGAAACCCCGATGTTGGTGAGCGTAACCGCCTCCAGGTTCCGGTTCCCTATGGTCCGATACAGTGGAAGGGCCTGTTGGTAGAAGTTGAGCGCCTGACGGTGGTCGCCCAGAAAGGCGTGGAGCCGTCCGAGACTGTTCAAGATCGTTGCTTCACCCAACCGGTACTGGATGGCTCGATGGACCGGTAATGCCTGGCGGTAATGCTGAAACGCTCGCTGATATTCACCGACCAGCTCATGGATGCCGCCGATGTTGTGCAGCGTGGCACCTTCGCCCAGGCGATCCCCGGCCAGTCTCCAGGCTGCCAGCGCCTGATCGTAGAGTTCGAGTGCTTGCTGGTAATCATCCACGGAAGCATGAACGGCTCCCAGGTTGTTCAAGGTGACCGCTTCGTCGCTGGGATTGCCGACCATGGCCCGCAGGGGCAAGGCGCGTTCCAGGAACTCGATGGCCTTTTGCTTTTCGCCGAGATTATCGTAGGCGGTCCCTAACCCGTGCAGGGTAGCAGCCTCCGTCTGAATATTCTCCGCCGCACGATGGAATGGCAGCGCCTGGGTAAAGAGATCGATGGCCTGTTGATGCTCGCCGGCATTCTGGTGAATCACTCCGAGATTGTTGAGCGTCACGCCCTCGACTCGAACGTCTCCGGCCGCTCGCGCAAGAGCAAGCGCCTCGTTGAGGTAGCCCAGCGCCCGGTCTCGCTGTCCCAGTTGGCTGGAAGTCAGGCCCATGAAATTCAGCGCGTAGGCCTGACCACTCCGATCCCCGGATGCGTCATACCGCGAACGGGCCTGATCGAGCAGGTCAAGGGCTCGCTGTTTCTCACCGAGCGCATCGCGCACTCTTCCCAGTCCGACGAGCGCATTCGCCTCCCCATTCTGGACTTTGACTGCCCGGTACAGGCGAAGCGCTGATTCGTAACGCTCGATGGAGCCACGGAGCGAGTCGGCCGCTCCCGACACCCGCATCCGCTCGGCCTCCAGGTATGCCTGATGGGCGGCAACTCGATCGTGATCGTTCACCGAAGCGGGGCGCAGTTCCGTCACCCTCAACTGATAGGATCCGGTTCTGGCTCTTGCCGTTGCCGGCTGGATCGTCAATCGATAGGTCCCGGAAGTTTCTGCGAGAACGAGAACGGTAGTCTCGCGCGGGGGGAAACTTCGGCTATCGGCCCGAGTCATCGCCTTCTCATCGGGACCCGACAAGACCAGATCAAGCTCGATGCCTCGTTTTCTGAGACTGAGCTCCGCGACCTGACCGCCGGACAGACCCAGCAAATACACGTGGGTCTCCCGTGGGGCGATGTCGCGGGTTACCAGCGTTCCGGGCTCAAGCAGCTGAGCTTCGACCGGCTGGGCTTGGAGTGCCCCCCGGCACAGAGGACTGGCGGGGATGGCCAGACAGAAGAACGCAGCACACACTTTGAAAGCTTTCATGGGTACTCAGTCGGAAGCTTTGCAGAGGATCTGCGATTCAGACACTGGATGGGGACTGCGCGTATTCGGGTCCACGGGGCTTCCCGTTTCTTAAGGATACGGCCTCAGCGCCGCGGCGGCCAGCGCACCACGGTTCGGGATTATACTTCGGCCCCATGGAGATGCGGATTGCGGTAGCGGCTTCCGGCCGAGGCAGCAATCTAGCCGCCCTGCTCGACGAGCTCGCCCACCGCGACTCGTTGGCGCGAGTCGTGCTCGTCCTCAGCAATCAAGCCGACGCGGGAGCGCTCCGAGTCGCTGAACGGCATGGCATCTCGATCCAGGTCTTCCGGGATCACAGCGATCCGTCCGAATGGGCCCGGGTTCTCGGCGAGGCGCGAATCGACCTGATCGTACTGGCCGGTTATCTCAAGAAGGTTCCCGCCAAGACCGTGAGGGCCTGGCGCGGGCAGATCATCAACATCCACCCGGCACTGCTTCCCCGGTACGGCGGCCCCGGGATGTATGGATCGAAGGTGCACGAGGCCGTGTTGGCTTCCGGCGATGCGGTCTCGGGAGCCACCGTGCACCTGGTCACCGAGGAGTACGATCAGGGTGACATCCTCGGCCAAGCCACCGTTCCGGTCCTAACGGGTGACACGCCCGAAGCGCTCGCCGCGCGGGTCCTGGAGGTCGAGCATCGGCTCCTCCCCGCCGCCATCCTCGCCGCGGCGAAGGCCGGTCGACCGGTGCCCTTCGGTTTAGAGAATGCCAGCCGCTCGGCTGTCCCATAGTCCCTGGCCCCCGGCCCCTGGCCCCTGGTCCCTGCTATGAAGCGCGCCCTGATCTCCGTCAGCGATAAGCGAGGCATCGTCGAATTCGCCCGCGGGTTAGTCGACCTCGGCTGGGAAATTGTCTCGACCGGCGGAACCGCGACCTCGCTCAAGAAGGCAGGAATTCCGGTGACCTCGGTCGATCAGGTCACCCGGTTTCCGGAGATCCTGGACGGGCGGGTCAAGACACTGCACCCCGCCATCCATGCGGGGCTCCTCGCGCGACCCAATCTCCCCGAGCACGCCCGCACCCTCGAGGCGCACCGAATCCTGCCGTTCCACCTCGTCGCGGTGAACCTCTATCCGTTTCAGGCCACCATCGCCAATCCCGCTGCGACGCTGGAGGACGCGATCGAGAACATCGACATCGGCGGGCCGGCCCTGCTGCGCGCCGCCGCGAAGAACTACGAGCATATCATTCCCGTGGTCGATCCGACCGACTACCACTGGATCCTGGCGGCGCTCAAGAACAGCGGGATCCCGTCCGAGGCGCGCCGTTCGCTGGCCGCCAAGGTATTCGGCCACACCGCCGAGTACGATACCGCGGTGGCGGGCTATCTCACTGCCCCGGAGGAAGGCCTGCCATCCCGCATCAATCTCTCGGTCGAGCGGATGCAGGAGTTGCGTTACGGCGAAAACCCGAATCAGCGCGCGGCGCTCTACGCCACCGAGGAGCCGCGCGGCATCCGCGACATGAAGCAGCGCCAGGGCAAGGAGATGTCCTTCAATAACCTGCTCGACGTCGATGCGGCGACTGCGGCGGTGGCGGCATGGAAGAACCGGCCCGCCTGCGCCATCATCAAGCATACCACGCCGTGCGGCATCGCGGTCGGGCGGACCGCCATCGAAGCGCTCCGCAAGGCCCGCGCGACGGATCCGGTTTCCGCCTTCGGCGGCGTCGTCTCCTGCAATACCGTAATCGACCGTGAGATCGCGGAGTTGCTCCAGGACCTCTTCGTCGAAGTAGTAGTGGCGCCATCGATCACCGAAGACGCGCTCGAAGTGTTCCGGGAGAAGAAGAACCTTCGGGTGGTGGAGCTCCCGATCGGCATTCCGAAAGGATCGCTCGACTGGAAGAGCGTGCGGGGCGGGTTCCTGGTACAGGACCGGTTCGTCTTCGATCCGTCGGAGGACGGCTGGCGGGTCGTCACCACGCGGGGCCCTACCCCGGAAGAGTGGAACGATCTCCGGTTTGCCTGGGCTGCCGTGGCCTCGATCAAGTCGAACGCCATCATGATCGTGCGGGACGAGCAGGCGATCGGGATCGGCTCGGGGCAGATGAGCCGGGTTGACGCGGTCTTTCTGGCGATTCACAAAGCGCGCCAACAGCAACATCGCACCGAGGGCGCGAGTCTCGCGTCCGACGGATTCTTTCCCTTCCCCGACGGGGTGGAAGAAGCTGCCCGCGCGGGGATCGGTGCCATCATCCAGCCTGGCGGCTCGGTCCGGGATGCCGAGGTCATCGCTGCCGCCAACCGCTACGGGATGGCGATGGTCATGACCGGACGCCGGATGTTTCGTCACTAGACTGCCGTAAGAGGTGAGAGGTGAGAAGGCCGCACCCCTCCCCCCTCTGACCTCTCACCTCTCACCTCTCACTCTTGTTATGGCCGAACCTAAGGAAAGACCTCCCTACGGCTACGCCACCATCGTCGGCGCGGTGGTGTTCGGCATCTACCTCGCCACCCTCGCGCCCACGACGGCGTTCTGGGACACCTCCGAGTACATCGCAGCGGCCAAGGCGCTGGGCATCCCCCACCCGCCGGGCAACCCGCTGTTTATCATCCTGGCCCACGGGTTCGGGCTGCTCCCGCTGGCGGCCTCCTATGCGGTCCGGATCAATCTCTTTGCGGCGCTGACCAGTGCGCTGGCTGCCGGGTTATGGTTTCTGGTCGCCGAACGGTGGCTCCGGACGCTGGTACCGGATCGGCTGCTCCGGTTCGGCGCAGCGGCGGCCGGGGTGCTGGTGGGATCCTTCTCCTGGACGGTATGGAATCAGTCGACCGTCAACGAGAAGGTCTATACCGTCTCCCTCTTCTTCATGGCGCTGGCCACCTGGCTCGCGGTCCACTGGGGCGACGACGAATCGGGACCGCACCGGGACCGCTGGCTGGTCCTGATCGCCTACGTCACCGCCCTGACCTCGACCAACCACATGATGGGAGTGCTGGCCGGCCCTGCCATCGCGGTCTATGTGCTATGGACCGACTGGCGGATCATCACCCGCCCGTGGGCGGTGGTGATGGGATGGTTCCTCTTCCTCGCGGTCACTGGTGGGTGGCAGGAGATCCTCTCGGTGCTGCTCGGACCGCCGGGCACGGTTCCCGAGGGACTCTCGACCGGATCCATCGTAGTCCTGCTGGTTACCCTGGCACTCTTGGGCTGGGCCGCCCTGCGCGACGCGAAGAACCCGCTCCTCTATCTCGGCATCTTCGCCGTCGTGGTCGGGGTCTCCCTCAACTATCTCTTCCTGCCGATCCGCGCCGCGCAGTTCCCACCGATTAATGAGGGCGAGCCAGTCGGCTTCATGAGCCGCGCCCTTAATGACGTGCTGAACCGGGTACAGTATCTGAAGCCGTCCGTGTTCGTGAAGCCCTGGTTCCCCTACGAGGAGCCGCGCACGCCCGATTTCTTCTTCTCCCAGCTCGCCAACTACTGGCAGTACTTCACCTGGCAGTTCGCCCGAGACTGGCCCGGAATGCTGCGGGGGCTGGGTACCGGGGTGTTCGCGGTGACCGGCCTGGCCGGGCTCTGGGCCCTGCTCAAGAAGGACCGGCGCGCCGGGGTGGCCGCCGCGGCGATGCTCTTCACCCTGACGTTCGCGCTGGTGTTCTACCTCAACTTCAAGTACGGCTACTCGATACATCCCGAGCGGACCGATATCGATCCGATCGCGATGCGCGAGGTGCGCGAGCGGGACTATTTCTTCATGGGCTCGTTCGCCTTCTTCGGGACCCTCGTGGCGGCCGGGTTAGGGGCGGGGGCGGCCCGGATGATGGACCGTTTCAGGACCCGGCTGGCCGGGCTGCCGGTGCTCGCGCTGGGCCTGGTGCCGTTCTTCGGCAACCGTGCCACCGCGAGCCGGGCCCACGAATGGATCGCGCATGACTTTGCGACCGACCTGCTCGAGTCGGTGCAGCCCTACGGCATCCTGATCACCGCCGGCGACAACGACACCTTCCCGCTCTGGTTTGCCCAGGAAGTCGAGCGGATCCGGCCCGATATCACGCTGGTCAATCTCTCGCTCGCCAATACCGACTGGCACCTGCGTCAGATCCGCCGGCGGGTGACCCCGGACTTTGATCCGTCGCGCGCGTTCGAGGTGTGGAAGCCGCGAGCCGATTCCGCCGCCCAAGCAATGGGGATTCCACCGGACTCGTGGCCCAAGCCGCCCGATCCGGTGATCTCGCTCACCGAGCGCGAGCTCGACAGCCTGCCCGAAATCTCCCGAGTACCCAAAGGGAGCGGAGTGCAATTTGGCGAGGTGCAGATCGCCTTCGGCACCGAGTACATGGAACGGAGGGACCTTGCCATCGTCTTCCTGATCCGCGACAATCTCGACAAGCGGCCGATCTACTTCTCGTGGAGCTCGGCGAAATACCCCGATGAGACGCTAGGCCTCACCCCGTATCTCGTGACCGAAGGGCTGGTGCGGCGGCTCAATCCCAAACCGGTCGACCCCGGCGGCAACCTCCAGTTCACCAACATGGGCTTCACCGACATGGCACGGACCAAGACCCTGCTGAATGCCTATCACTGGCAGAGCGCCACGCGGGAGCGGCCGCGGGGGTGGACCGATCCGCCGTCCGCTTCGATTCTCCTGCTCTATTCGTTGGTCTATGGGCTCACCGCCGACGCGTTCCGGGCCCAGGGCGATTCGGCGTTCGCGGCGCGCAATGACTCGATTGCGAGACGAGTTCAGGAAGAAATAGGAGGTAGTAAGTAGGAGGTAGTGAGCAGGGACAAAACTGACCGATGTCGGGTCTGTGCACCGGGAAGGTTTGTCCCTACTTACTACGTCCTCCTTACTGACTCCTCTTCGATGATCTCCCCAGTACAACCAGGGTCGCCCACCGGACCAACCCTGCCTCGTTCGGGATCCCGAGGGCCCGGCGAATATTGGTGCGGTGGAAGGTGATGGTCTTCTCGTCGAGATCGGTGGCCTGGGAGATCTCCGCGTTGCTCTTGCCTTCGCCCAGGAGCAGGACGATCTGCCGCTGGCGCGGGCTCAGCTGCTCGAGACCGAGTCCCTGCTCCTCCGGGGTGAGGGCCCGCCGCTTGAGGGCATCCCGCGCCACATAGTGACGCCCAGCCATGACCTCGGCCAGGGCGGACTCCAGCACCTCGATCCCCGCGTCCTTCGGCACAAACCCGTCCGCCCCACGCTGCATCGCCGCTTCGGCGAGCGCCTGATCCACGTACATCGTGACGATGATCACCTTGAGCCCGGGCTGGCGGGCCTTGATGGGCGCGATCAGGTCGAGGCCGTTCCCCTCGGGCATCGACATGTCGAGCAACAGACAGTCGGCCTGCTGGCGCGAGACCAGCTCCAGCGTGTCCGGCCCCGTGTGCGCGACCCCCACGACCTCGTGCTTGGGCTGGAGCAGGCTCTTGAGACCCTGCACCACCAGGTGGTGATCGTCGGCAAGGAGGAGCTTCATCGTGGGCTAGGAGTCGGCTATTGGCTATTGGCTATTGGATGCAGCCGCGAGAGGGAATCGGGCTTCCACGCGGGTTCCCTTCCCCGGCTCGGTGGTGAGATCGAACTGGCCCCCCGCCGCGGCGGCCCGTTCCTGCATGGAGACCAGCCCCAGGCCGGCCTCGGGACCTTTGCCGTCGAGGTCGAAGCCCCGGCCGGCATCTTCGACGGTGAGATGGATCCACCCATCCTGGACCGCCAGGATAACCACCGCCTGCCGGACGCCGGAATGGTAGGCCACGTTGCGCAGCGCCTCGTAGGCGATCCGATAGGCCGCCAGCGCCGCGTCCCAGCGAAGGGACACTGCCCGGTCCGGCACCGTCAGCGTTATGTCGAGATCGTGAATGCCCACCCTGGCCAATTCTTCCAGGCCCGCAACCAGCCCGGCCCGTTCGACCACGGTCGGGTGGAGCCGGCGCGCCACGCCGCGGAGCACGTAGTTAACATCGTCGAGATCCTCGCGCAGCGCCTCCAGCGTGCGGGCGCTCTTGGCCGGCTCCTGCTCGGGCAACCCCATCGCCACCCGGTGGAGCGCTTCCTGGACCGCGAATACCCGCTGGAGCACGTCGTCGTGCACCTCCCGCGCGACCCAGGCTCGCTCGGCTTCCTGCGCGGCGAGCAGCTTGCGCGCATGCTCGCGCTCGACCCGAAGGACCCGCCGTTGGGAAATCACCAGCGCCGCGATGAAGCCAATGAGTACGACCGCCAGCGCGAGGACGCCCGCGAGGAAAACCCACCAGATCGCCATGCTAGTATCGGACACATCACGCCCCAGGCAATCGCCAGGAAGGCCACGATCCGGAAAACGGCTTTGACCTCATAGGCTCGCACGACGAGTTCGGGTGAGCGCGAGAGCAGAATATGGGCTGCGGGCGGCAAGGCGATGGCGCTACCGGCAAACAAGCAGATGCCCGCCCCGACCCAAGCCCAGTCCTGCCGAACCAGCCGGTCTGATTCTCGAAGTGCGTTCGACAGGAGAGTATAGACCGCCCCGGCAAGGAGCAACAGTCCGCCGAAGGGCTCCGCCAGCAGGCTGAACGTCCGGGGATTCTCCAGGGCAAGGACGATCCCGACCCAGGTAAGCCCGAAGAAGGGGATCAGGAGACGGAACGCCAGGAAGGCTACGGCGGTCCTTTGCCAGTACGAAAGCACCCACAGCACCATGGCATACTCGATCGGCGTGGCCACATAGCCGACCCAGTGGTTGTTGCGATTCTGCAGGGCGAGCAACAGGGTTAACGCGCTGCTGGCCAGTGGCAGGGCACACCACGCCAGGATCCAGCGCCGCGGAGGGGTGAGGCGCGACAACCGGGTGAGGCCCACGAACAGGGGAAAAGCCTGGGAAACCGACTCAGCATACACCATCCACGGGATCTTCATGGGTCACGAGTTCAGAGCGCTTCCATCATCACAGAATGGCGGACACGGGAACTGCCAGTTGAGAATAACGCCGCTGGTCATGTCACGGTCCTGCGCATCTACCCCGACCAGCACAAAGCTGAGTCTGCCGTCAGGACCTCGCCCAGTGTAGATGCGAAACCCCACGCAGCCCGGCTGGTTCACCAATTCGCGCACTTGGTCCGCGTGGAACGTGCCGGCCCGAACGGCACCCGGGTCGGGACGCGCCCGAAAGTTGCGGGTTAGGGCAGCGGCGGCATCGAGCGGAATCCGGTGTTCCCTGGGTTCCATCGGCATAGCGCTTCTCCCAGCAAGAGGTCAGAGCGAACCACGCCCAAAACGCGCCGCCAAACTGGGCAACCACCCGCACCCGCGCAAGTGTCAAGATGGCACTGGAGTTACCTCCAGACTTCTGCCTGGAGTTAGCTCCAGACTACCGACTGGAGTTAGCTCCAGGATACGGCCTGGAGTTAGCTCCAACTTGCGCGAACGCGCCCTTCTTCTCATCGTGGCCCGGATGTGCCGGTTTTCGTAGATTTCCTGGCAGGCGTGGTGGCCGAGTGGCTGAAGGCAGCGGTCTTGAAAACCGCCAAGGGGGCAACCCCTTCGTGAGTTCGAATCTCACCCACGCCGTGCCCGATCCGGGGTCCCCATGAGAACCCGTGCCCTTCCCATGCTGTCGCTGCTCGCCGGGCTGGCCTTCCCGGCCGGCGCTTCGGCTCAAGTCATCGACTACACCAAGGTCCGGCAGTACGTGGGCGAGGAAGTGACCGTCGAAGGACCGGTCGCCCGGGCCGAACGAGGCACCGGCGGAACTCTCCGGTTCCACATCGGTAAGACGTACGGCCGGCGAACCCTGGTCGTGGTCGTCCCGGCGGAGTTCGTCACCGCGTTTGATCCTGATCTCCGATCCTACGAGGGGAAGACTATTCAGGTGAGAGGCCGGATCTCCACCGGCGAGGCCGAAGGCTTGAAAGCAGCGGGAGAGGGTACTTCGACGGTTCCCGCGATCGTCCTTCAGGATAGCTCGCGTTTCAAGGTCGTGACCACCACCCCCGACAAGAAACCCGACTCGGCCTAACCCGGATCGGCTCAGGCGAGTACTGCCTCGACCAGGAGCAGGGTCGTGGCGGTCACCAGGCCGATCATGAGCAGGTCCAGCCACAGGCCCGATCGAACCATCTGGCTCATCCGGATGCGGCCGGTTCCATAGACCATCGCGTTGGGCGGGGTCCCCACCGGGAGCATGAACCCACAGCTCGCGGCCAGCGCCACGGGTACGGCGAGGAGGAGGGGATCGGCGCCGATTCCGGAGGCCAGCGCCCCGGACACCGGCAGGAGCGCCGCAGCAATCGCGGTATTGCTCGCGAGCTCGGTCAGGAATACCAGTAGTGCGGTGACGAGCAGCACCATCAGGCCGAGCGGGAGCCGCTCCAGAGTGCGGAGCCAGTCCCCCAGCCAGCTCGCGAGTCCGCTCGTTTGCATGGCCTCGGCCAGCGACAGCCCGCCTCCGAAGAGCAGCAGCACTCCCCACGGCAGCGCCTGGAAGCGGTCCCACTCGGCCGTTCCTTCCGCACGAGCCCGGGGGGTGGTGATCAGAAACACGAGCAGACCGGCAATGATCGCGATGCCGGCATCAGAGAGCCCCGGCAGCACCCGTTCCAGCCACGGTCGAGTGACCCAGGCCGCCGCCGCGAGCCCAGCGATCGCTCCTGCCGCGAGCTCCTCCCGGGACGGCTTGCCTAACCCGGCGCGTTCCCGCTCCAGCAGCGCTCGCCCGCCCGGCACTTCCGCCATTCGAACCGGGAACAGCACCCGCACCAGAAGGAACCACGCGATCGGGAGGGCCAGCAGCACCAGCGGGATGCCGACCAGCATCCACTGGGCGAACCCGATCGGCCGCCGGTACGTCTCCTCCATGAACCCGGCCAGCAGCGCGTTGGGCGGCGTCCCGATCAGCGTGCCTAACCCGCCAATGTTGGCCGCCGCCGCGAGGCCCAGCAGCAGCGCCGCGCCGAAATACTCGGCATCGCGCGGCTCGGCGCCGGCCCGATCTACCAGCGCGGCCACCGAGAGCGCGAGGGGGAGAAACATCGCCACCGTGGCGGTGTTACTCACCCAGAGACTCACGAACGCCGCGGCTGCCATGAACCCGCCCACCACCCGCGCCGGGCGCGGCCCGACTGCATTCAGGATGGCGAGCGCGATGCGGCGGTGGAGCCCCGAGGCCTCCAGGCCGCTCGCAATCAGGAACCCGCCCAGAAAGAGGAAGATCACCGGGTTGGCGTAAGGGGCCGCGGCCGGGCCGATCTCCGCCACTCCCAGGAACGGGAATACCGCGAGTGGAATCAGTGCGGTTGCAGCAAGCGGAATCGCCTCGGTTACCCACCAGATCGCCATGAGGAGCGCCGCCGCGGCGGTCCGCCAGGCGGCGACTGGCATCCCGGCCGGCGGCGGGAGCAGCACCAGGGCCACAAACACGAGCAGGCCGGCGACGAGTCCAACCCGCCGCCGGCCTGGCACACCCCCGCCGGGGGACGTCACTGCTCGCTGATGATGTTTCGCGCCCGGAGCCGTGCCTGGTAGGCTTCGGCCTCCGCCATAACCCGCTGGTACTCCCGCCGGACTGCCTGGACTTGGTCATCGAGATGGTGGAACGCGGCCCGAGCCTGCGTCGTGGGCGGTTCATCCGACCCCGCCGCCGTGCCGGCGACATAGACCAGCTGCCCGGCCAGCTTCACTGGCCACCGGACCCCATCCTGCCCGCGGCCGGTGGTTTTGAGCTGATGGATCTTGTCCTCTACCGCAATGATCTTTTGCTCCAGCGAATCGGCGGCGCTCGCGAGATCCCGGTTGGCCGGCGCGCTCAGCGTGCTGCGCACTTCTGCCAGCCGGGCCCGGTGGAGCTGCATGGTATCGATCATCCCCACCGCGTTCACCAGGCTCTTCTGGATCTCGAAGAGGAACGCAATCTGGGCCCGGATACCCTCGAGGCTGCCGCCCGAGTTCGGATCCTTGCGGACCTCGAGCGGCTGGGTGAACTCGCGGCCTCCCACGCTGAGCTTGACCGTGTACCTGCCGGGTGGCGCCAGGATCGCCATGGACCCCACGCTGGGAGCCGGCATCCCTTCAGGCGGAATCCGGATCTCGGGGGCATAGAGGGGATGCACCCGGAGCCGGGCGTTCTGAGTCTGCTCATAGCGCAAGTCCCAGCGCATCCGGTTGACGCCCGCGGTACGGCTTCCCCGGATCGTCTTCACCACCGCGCCCTGCGAATCGAGGATCGTGATCGTGGGATCGCTGCTCGGCGCCGTCCTGAGCCAGTAGTTGATGGTGGCACCGTAGGGAGGATTCTGCCCCACCGACGGATCGCCCGGCACCGCCTCCGGCGCGGTCGCCGAGAGGAAGCGATAGGCCAGTCTGGGCTTGAACAAATGCGCGTCTTGCGCCGCGACCTCCCAGGTGAGCTGCTGGAGCGGCGAGAGGTCGTCCAGGATCCAGAACCCGCGTCCGTAGGTGGCGATCACCAGATCGTTGAAGTGCTCCTGAACCGCGATGCCATAGACTGGGGCGTGCGGCAGGTTGTTCTGGAGCCGCTGCCAGCGCTCGCCGTCATCGAACGACACGTAGAGCGCATTCTCGGTGCCCACATACAGCAACCCGCGCCGGACCGGGTCCTCCTTGATCCAGTGAGCGTAGCTGAGGGGCGACTTCGGGATCCCGTTGACGATCAGCTTCCAGGTGCGTCCGTAATCAGTGGTCTGGTAGACCCACGGATCGCGGTTATCGACCTGATGGCCATCCACCGTGAGGTACGCCGTCCCGGCATCGTAGCGCGAAGGCTCGATGTTGCTGATGGTACCCCAGTCGATGAGCCCAGGAAGGTTGCTCGTCACATTGGTCCAGCCCTTCCCGCCATCGCGGGTGACGTGCACCAGCCCATCGTTGCTGCCGGCCCAGATTACCCCCGGCGTGACCCGGGACTCGGCGATCGCGAAGAGCACCCCGCCGTATTCGACCCCGATGTTGTCGGGGGTGAGCCCGCCCGAGATGCCCATACGGCTCTTGTCGTTGCGGGTTAGGTCGGGGCTCAGCTCCTGCCAGCTCTCTCCCCCGTTGGTGGTGACGTGGACGTGCTGGCTGCCCACGTACATTCGCTTCGGATCGTGGGGCGAGAAGGTGAGCGGGAAGGTCCACACGAACCGGTATCGCAAATCGGCCGCGGGCCACCCTCCGGTGCTCACCGGCCAGACCTCCACATTTCGGGAGACCCCGGTCCGCCGGTCCCAGCGGGTGACGATCCCGCCCCGGCTTCCCGAGCCCGACGCGCTCGACCAGATGATGTTCGAGTCGGCCGGATCTGGCGTCGCCCACCCGCTCTCGCCACCGCCCACGCCGTGCCACAGACTGCGCGGAATGGGACCGCCGCCTCCACCGCCGCCGCCGCCCCCACCGAATCCACCCAGCTTGCTGTTGCTCGGCCCGCAGGCCGAAGGACCGTCCTGCCGGTTACCGCACACCGTGTACGGCACCCGGTCGTCGACGGTCACGTGATACATTTGCGCAATCGGAAGCTGCACCCGGTTCCAGGTCCGGCCCCGGTTCACCGAGATCGCGATGGCGTTGTCATTGGCCACCGCCATCCGGTCCCCGTCGGTCGGATCGATCCACATCTCGTGGTTGTCTCCCCCGGGCGAGGCGCCAAAGCCCAGGTTCGCGAGAGACCGCCCTCCATCGAGGGACTTCGAGAAGGCGGCAGTGAGGAAGTAGACCTCCTCGGGGTTGTCGGGCGAAACGAACAGCTCGTTGTAGTACGCGCTGCGTCCGCCGAGCTGCCGGTCGTAGCTCACAATCTCCCAGCGCTCGCCCCCGTCGTCGGAGCGCCAGAGCTTGCCCCGATCGGTGGGCTGGCCCTTCCAGGGTACCCCGTCACCCGCTTCAATCAGGGCATAGATCCGCTTCGAGTTGGTTTTCGCGATGGCAAGCGCGACCTTGCCGAATGGCCGGGTCGGGAGGCCGTTCCCACTGAGCCGTCTCCAGGTGACCCCGCCGTCGCGCGAGAGGTAGATCCCGCTCCCCGGGCCACCACTCTCCCTCCCCCACGTCTTGATCACATACTGCCACATGCCCGCGAAGAGGACGTTCGGATCGTTCGGATCCATGACAATGTCGGACGCGCCGGTGTTCTCGTCCACGAAGAGGACGGGTTGCCAGGTGTCGCCGCCATCGGTCGAGCGGAAGACGCCTCGCTCGCGCTGCGGCCCGTATCCGTGTCCCTGCGACGCGACCAGAACAACGTTCGGATTGGTGGGATGAATCACGATCCGGGAGATTCGCCCGGTGTTCTCCAGACCCTTCCGGGTCCAGGTACGGCCGGCATCCGTGGATTTGTACACGCCCCAGCCGACTGAGATGTGACTCCGGATGTGCGGCTCGCCGGTACCGGCCCAAACAACTTGTGGATTGGACGGGGCTACGGCAAGGGTGCCGATCGACTGCACCGGCTGGGAGTCGAAGATCGGATCCCAGGTGATCCCACCATCGGAAGTCTTCCAAATCCCGCCGGACGCCGCACCGGCGTAGTACACCATCGGATCACCCGGCACGCCGGCAACCGCGGACACGCGGTTGCCCCGGGGGCCGATGTGGCGGTAGCTGAGCGCAGCAAACGCGGACACCTCGGGTGCGGCGGCCTGACTGGCTCGAGGAGCCTGGGCGAAGCCGGGGCTCGTGAGCAGAGCCCCGACCACCAGACCAATTAGGGGGTGACGCAGGCAAGTTGGCGCCGTCATGGAGTGGACTCCGGAAAAGGCAGCGAGAGAGGATACGACTGCAATCGCCTGCCGAGCAAGGGCGAGGTGGGTTTCGGTGCTGGCACGCCTCTCGCCCCTTTCGCGTCGCGATTCCAGACCAGTTCCCGGAGGCTCCATGGCCGCATCGAAACGACGGCGGTTGCGCGGGCTCGCATGCCTGACGCTGCCCGCGGCGCTTTCGACCTGCGCCACGCTGGCGATGACTCAGCGCGGGCTACCGCTTGGTGCAGTTCCCCGCGCGGCACCGCCGGTCTATCGGGACTGGCACGAGAAGACCAAAGATTGCAGCGGCCTCTCCGGAGATTTCTCCGCCCTGAAATGGTATGTCGTGCCGAGCGTTAGCACTTTTCTGACGGCGGGAGGACCGCAGGTCGGCCTCTGGGCGGGAGAGCATGGCCAGCACCGGATTGTCATCGCAGGGAACTACGCCGAGCATGAAATGGTAGTTCGCCACGAGATCCTGCACGCTCTGCTCGGTCGTTCCGGCCACCCGGCCGAGTACTTCGTGGAGCGCTGCCACCTGACCTGGGATTCCTGGACCGAGTCGTCGGCGACCGCGGCGGGCCATCCCGAGTGACGAACCGCTGACACAGTGCGGCGGCCAAGCCACACTCAGCGCCTGCTGTTCCCGCCCTTCCATTCCCTGATCACCCGAGCCTCCCGGATGAAATCCAGGCGGGGATGGATGCGTTCAAGGTAGGTATTGCCCAGGACCCGGATCGAATCCTGGGAAGGACACGTCCCCTGGCTACCGCGCTGGCAGGAATACCCGGCGTACATCGAGTCGAGTAGTCCCAGGCCCTGGACCACTTCCCCGATCGGCGGAAACCCGAAGGTATTGAGGGTATCGAGCCGGCCGTTGTTCCCCAGGTTGACGTAGAGCTGGACACTTCGCGTGTTAGGGCCGCCGCGCGCATAGGCGACCCGTCCCCGGGTATTGCTCTGGCGCACTGGCTCGTCGGGCAGCCGCCGCTCGGTCCATACCGCGCTCAACGCCGGGTCGGCCGCCAGCCCCCACTGGGCCACGAACCCGGGGATCATCCGGAAGAACCGGGCGCCGTCGTAGTACCGGTGCCGGACCAGAAAATGGAACCGATCGACCGCCAACGGCGACCAGGCCCGATGGGCCGCGATCAGCACGGGCCCCCTGCTGGTGCGGAGTTCCACCAGAAAGCTGTCCGGGCCCACCCATGCCAGGTCGTGCGGAGTCGGACTGAGGACCGGCGAGTGGGACTGACACGCGGAAGCCAAGGCCACCACCACCAGGATCACGATCGACGGCCGACGAATACCCACAGTTGCCTCCCTCTTTTTCAACATGTGGAATCATTTGCCCACACCTTCCACAGCCACGCTCGCCGTAGGCGCCGTATATGGCAACCTTGAAATCCGGTATATGTACGACAATGTCGTACATATCGGTTGAGGAAGAACGGGCGCTCCTGGCGATGGTCGTGGCTCGGACCAGCGATACCCCGGATCGTACCGGCTGGCGCCGAATTTCGTGATCACGATCACACCGCGAGGCGGTGCGCGAGAAATAGCCGGTCGCTGCCTTGCAGTTGGGGTCCCGCTCCGCCAATTTCCGACGCGCCAAGGAGTGGTGGCCGAGAGGCTGAAGGCGGCGGTTTGCTAAACCGTTATAGGGGCTAATACCCCTATCGAGGGTTCGAATCCCTCCCACTCCGTACTACCCGGTCCATGAACCCTCCTCGCGTACGGTTTGCACCTTCTCCGACGGGCTACCTCCACGTCGGCGGCGCGCGCACTGCGCTCTTCAACTGGCTCTACGCCCGGAAGACCACCGGCACGTTCATCCTCCGGATCGAGGACACCGATCAGGAGCGGAGCACCGAGGAGCACACTCGCGTCATTCTCGACGGCCTCCGTTGGTTGGGGCTCGACTGGGACGAAGGTCCCTACTTCCAGGGCGAGTCGGTCGCCCGCCACCGCAACGACGCGCTGCGTTTGCTCGCCGAGAACAAGGCCTACCGCTGCTTCTGCACTAAGGAGGAGCTGGAAGCCCAGCGCAAAGCGGCCATGCAGCGCGGCGGCGGCGAGGCGTTCAAGTACGACCGCCGCTGCGACCGGCTGCCCGAGGCCGAGGTCACCGCCCGGCTCGCCCGCGGCGCGCCCTTCGCGATTCGCTTCCGGATGCCCGCCGAGGACATCGCTTGGGAAGACGCGGTCCACGGCCCGATCGCGTTTCACGGCCGCGACCTCGATGACCTGATCATTCTGCGGAGCGACCAGACCCCGATCTACAACCTCGCGGTGGTGTCGGACGACATCGCGATGCGGATCACCCACGTCATCCGCGGTGACGACCACATCTCCAACACCCCGAAGCAAATTGCCCTGTATCGCGCGTTAGGAGCGACGCCGCCGGTGTTCGCGCACGTGCCCATGATCCTGGGAGCGGACGGCAAGAAGCTCTCCAAGCGCCACGGGGCCACCGCCGTCGGCGATTACCAACGGCTCGGTATGCTCCCCGCGACGATGCGGAACTTCCTGGCTTTGCTCGGTTGGTCACCCGGCGGCGACCGCGAGATCCTTTCGCAGGAGGAGCTGATCGATCTGTTCTCGCTCGAGGGAATTCAGAAGAAGCCCGCGATTTTCGACCTCACCAAGCTCGAGTGGATGAACGGGCAGTATCTCTCCCTCCTGCCGCCCGCTGAGCTGGTGGAGCCGGTGCTGCGAGAGCTCGACCGCCTTGGTCAAGCACTCCCCCAATTCCCCGGGAAAACATTACCGCCCTACATCGAGTCGGTGCGGGCTCGTTCGCGCACCATTCTCGATGTCGCCCGCCAGGTTGCGGTGCGGCTCGATCCCTTTCGCGCCGAGCTCGATGAGAAGGGGCGCGCCCTGATAGGGAAGATGGGCGATGGCTACGACCGGAGTCTTCAGGCTGGACTCGAGACCCTGCGCGCGATTCCTGAAGAAGATTGGACCAGCGAGCGAATCCTCACCGCGCTCAAGGAGCGCGTGGCTGCCGATGGCCTGAAGCTGGGCGATCTCCTCCAACCGATCCGGGTCGCGCTGACCGGCTCGACGGTGTCCGAGCCGGTAAACGAGCTCGTCGCGGTCGTCGGAAGGGAGATGACGCTGCAGGCCGTCGAAGAACGATTAGGCGGTCGGGCGTTCAGACCAATAGCCAATAGCCCATAGCCAACAGCTACGGAATCGGCTTCGGCGGAGGCTTCTTCGTCGTATCCTGCGCCTGTCGCTGGTTGCGCTCCAGTTCCTTCTGCCGTTCTCGCTCGGCGCGGAGCTCCCGCACCGCTCGCTTGAAGTCGTCCAGCGTGGCAGCCCGCTGCGCCGCGTAGGCCAGGTCCTCCCGGATCGCAGCCAGCCGGTGCGCGTCACTGAACTCCATCGTCACTCCACCGCTCTTGATCGGGAGAAGCGCCAGCACCGCCGCCGGAATCTTGAGACCGGCGATGTAGATGTACTTGCTGTCGAGGCCGAAGGTCTTGCCGAAGAGCTGGGTGGTCCAGCTTGGCAGCTTGGCCCCCGGATCGGCCGGCGCATTGAGCATCGAATCGATGTAAGCCTGTACGATGGCGCTGACTGCGCTGTCCACGAGCTGGATGTGGCTCCGGGTTAGGGCCTCGGCGATTTCCCGCGGCGGCGCCGGCAGCGGCCGCACCCAGAGCTTCCCTTCGCCGAGCGCCGGCCCAATGCGATAAGGTCGTGCGCCTACCGCGCCGGGAGCGCCGCCCGGAGCTGCCGCTTCTGCAGGAGGAAGAGTTTCCGCGGCGGGAGGCGCGGGCTGCTCGGCGCGGGGTGCTTCGAGCGGCACAGGTGCCGGAGGTGGTGGGGGAGCTTCCACCCGAGGAACCGGGCCTACCGAGCGGCCGCGTTGCGTTGGGCCACCAGGTACCTCGTACGTTAGTTCCCCTGCCTGCGGCTGTCCTTCAGTGCCGGAGGGAAGTAGTACCGTCACTGCCGCCGCCCGCGGCGGCCGAAGCACCAGCCACGGCCTGATATTCACCCCGGTGACGAGCAGCACGTGCAGGACGATGCTGACCGCGATCGCCCATCCGGACCAACGGCGCCGGCGCGGGAGCCAGAGCTCAGGAGGCTGTCGTCCGGACCGCCCCATTGCGCGCCTTCACAGGATTGCGAAGCACTCCGACACCCGTCACCTCGACCTCAACCACGTCTCCCGGCTCGAGCCGCCCTACCCCGGCCGGCGTCCCCGTCGCGATCAAATCACCCGGCAAGAGCGTCATCACTCCACTGATATAGGAGACCAGCTTAGGGATCGAGAACACCATGTCTTGAGCTCGGCCACGCTGCCGTTCGATACCGTTCACCCGTCCGATCACTTCAAGCTCACGCCAATCAAGGCCCTCGACCACCCGCGGGCCGACGGGACAGAACGTGTCGAACCCTTTCGCCCGGGTCCACTGGCCGTCGGCGCGTTGCAGGTCCCGCGCCGTCACATCGTTGAGACACACAAACCCACGAATCCCCTGCTCTGCCTCTTCGACCGACGCGCGGTGAAGCCGCTTACCGATCACCACGCCGATCTCCGCCTCATGCTCGACTTGCACAGACTCTTCCGGTAATACGATCGGCTCGTCCGGTCCGATGAGCGCGCCAAGTGCCTTGAGGAAGATGAGCGGGGCGGCCGGAACGTCGTTGCCCAGCTCGCGGGCGTGCTCGACGTAGTTGCGGCCGATGCAGATGATCTTCGACGGATTCAGATTCATCGTGGAAGTAGGCTATTGGCTATTGGCTATTGGCTATTGGTTAACAGCCCCACGGGTTAGTGCGGTTTCCAATAGCCAATAGCTAATAGCCAATAGCCAGCAATAGCCAATAGCCCTCATACTGACACCCCAATCCCATGCCTCGCAAAGAAATCCTCACACTTCGTCCGCACTTCCGACCACGGCCCGATCACTCGCTCGGCTCGCGGTAATCCGCTCAGCATGAGCGGACCGTATCGCTTCGAGAGCACCCGCCGGTCGAGCAACACTACTACGCCCACGTCGGTGCGGCTCCGAATCAGCCGGCCGAATCCTTGCTTGAGCTTGAGCGCGGCATGAGGAAGTAGATATCCGAAGAAACCATCCTCTCCCTGCTCCACGAGTCGCTCGAGCCGGGCCGCGGTCAGCGGCTCCGAGGGAACTTTGAAAGGTAGCTTGCAGAGAAGCAGCACGCGGAGCGCGCGGCCCGGCACATCCACGCCCTCCCAGAACGAGTCGGTGCCGAGCAGAATGGCGTTGCCGGCCTCCCGAAAGCGGCGGAGGAGCTGGTCGCGCGGCCGCTCGCCTTGCACCAGAATCGGCCATCGCGGCGGCAAGGTTCCTCGCAGCTCCCCGGCCGCGCGCCGGAGCGCCGCATGACTGGTAAACAGGGCAAACGTGCCGCCATCGGAGGCCCACGCCAGATCCGTGATGGCCCGAACGATCCCGGCATCGTGAGCCGCTTCGTCCTCCCGCGGATCGGACAGATCGCTCGGGACCGCGAACAAACACTGCTCGGGGTAGTTGAACGGCGAAGGCAGGATCTCCCGGACCTTTACCGGCCGCGGCTCCGCAGTGAGACCGATGCGCGACTCGAGAAACTCGAACTCGCCGCCGGCCGCGAGGGTCGCACTCGTCAATGCGACCGTCGTCAGGCGATCGAAAAGCAGATCCCGCAGGATCGGCGCGAGGTCGAGCGGTACCGCCGCGAGGGCGATCTGATCTCCCTTTGATCCGGTGCGCTCGATCCAGCGAACTGTCGGCTGCCCGCCCGGTGCAGGCCGGAGCGTCTGATTCAACCCATCGGTAATCGCTTCCAGCCTCCGCACCACACCGCGCAACTCACCCAGCACCTGCAAGCGCCGCTCGGTCGGCTCTCCGCCGCCTTGGCTCATCCGATCAGCGATGGTTTCCACGTCCTCGCGAATTCGCTGGAACTGCGCGAGGGTCCCGTCGAGCTCGGCGGTGAGCCCCTCTGGCCAGATTGTCGCGCTGGCGAATTCCCCGTCGAGCCGGAGCGGCGATCCTCGTTCGGCCAGCAGTCCCAGAAGCCGCGCGAACACCGCCTCGGCAAAGCGGCGAGCCTCAGCGAGTGCAGGCATGAGCCGCTGCACCACGAGGTCGAGGCTCGCCCGGCTCAGCAGATCATGTTGCCGGAGCAGCTCGTAGGTGAGGGTCGGGATCAGGCCTTTGCCGTTCCGCTCGAACCGGTTGAGCAGGCGGCGCACGCCTCGGCTGGTAACTTGGGCTCCCAAGTGCGCGGCGGCCACGTCTTCGAGGTGGTGCGCCTCGTCGAGCACCAGCCGGCGATACGGCGGCAGGACCGCAGCCTCTTCCCAGTTCTCCTGCGCGCCTCGAATCGCGAGATCCGCAGACAGCAGATGGTGATTGACCACCACGACATCGGCCTGCGCGGCGGTGCGTCGAGCCCGAAACAGGAAGCAGCGATCGAAGTGAGGGCACCGAAGCCGCGGACACAGATCCGGCTCGGCGGCGACCTCGTCCCACAGGTCGGGACTCGGCGGATCGGTCAGGTCGCCCAGCGTGCCGTCCGAGGTGCGCGCGGCCCAATCCGAAAGGCGAAGCAGCTCCTCCTGGCGCGCGGGCTCGAAGAGGGTTTGCTGGTTGCCGAGCGCGGAATGGAGCCGCGCGAGACAGAGATAGTTGCGCCATCCCTTGAGCAGCGCAAAGGTCGGAGTGTGATCGCTGTTCGCGAGCGCATCGCGCAGGAGCGGGAGGTCCTTCCCGACGAGCTGCTCCTGGAGATTGATCGTGTTGGTGGAGACGATGGTGCGTTCGCCGTTCGCCTTGGCCCAGGCCAGCGCCGGCACCAGGTACGCGAAGGATTTCCCGATCCCGGTACCGGCCTCCAGCAGCACGACACCGCCATCGTTGTAGGCGTCGGCGATATGGGCCGCCATGTCGCGCTGGCCTTGCCGATCCTCGAACCTGTGCGCGCCGAACCGAGCCGCGATCGGACCGCGAGGCCCGAGGGTCTCGATGATGTCGAATGGGTCGAGCCGCTCGACCTGCTTGGGGCGCGGGACTTCCACCACGACATACAAATCGGTCGCGGTGTTATTGGTGATGGCGAACCCGATGCCGGCATCGTGGAGCCGGGCCGCGACGTTGAGGTCGGCAATCGAGGGCTCGAGGTCGCCGTCAGGGTGGTTATGGATGACGAGCTCGCCCCGCTTCGCAGCGCCCGGTAACGCGAGAACCGCATCGGGGGTCCCGCGGGCGACCGGCCGGGCCTCGGCGATGCTCCCCGCCTCGTCGATGGAGGCAACGAAGCACACCTCGCGACCGCCGGCCTTGGCGATCTCGCGGGCCAGGAGGGCACGGACCTCTGGGGTGAGTCGATCGGCGGACATTGGGGAGTGCTGAATTCTAGCGGAATGACCTCCGGCCTGGCTTCAGGCGGGCCGAACCGGAAAGCCAAGCGCGTGGGCGTTTTCCCTAACCCGGTCGTCCAGGCTGAGCATCTCGATGTCCGGCTGCTCGTTCCGAGCAACCAGCGCGCTGGCCAGATGCAGCGCGTCCAGCGTTCGTATCGGCTCCACCGGGAATGGGTTTCCCGCTCGCTCCAGCGCTTCGCTCGTTGGGGCCAGCCAGATCCAGGGGGAGGAGCTCCGCGCGAGCTGAGCACTCAGGTCTCGCACCTGAGCCTCCTGG
The DNA here is from genome assembly GCA_052389555.1 of Gemmatimonadales bacterium. Taxonomy (GTDB): domain Bacteria; phylum Gemmatimonadota; class Gemmatimonadetes; order Gemmatimonadales; family GWC2-71-9; genus JABFSM01. Next base: position 23,882 of record JBQTHV010000156.1, read on the forward strand.
AGGCGGCCGAGCGCGAGCCCACGCTGCAGGGCGCGGCGGCACTCCAGCGGAGTCAGCTGAGACGTGAGAACGTGGGTGGACTGCTCGAGCAGTTGCCGGACCGATTCTCCCTCCGGCTCATCGAACAGCCACGCCACGATGGCGCTCGACTCGGCATAGAGAATCACTGATCCCCCCGGGTCTCGTCGAGGAGACGCAGCGCCTCACCCTCAGGTAGTAGCCGCCGCATGCGGGGGTAAGCTCCGGGATCGTTCTCATGAACGGCACTCGCCACACCCCGGCGCACCAGGTTGGCGAGACCGGGATAGGGCTGCTCCGCCGCAGTAAGGCTGGGCTGTCGGATTTCGGCGATGACGACGCCGTGCTCGGTAACCAGCACCTGCTCACCCTGCTTGACCAGCCGGAGGTACTCACTCAGGCGGTTCTTCAGTTCCCGCACGCCGACGGCACGCATAGAGTAGAATGTAGCTACCTGTAGCCACAACTGCAAGCCCCCCCGCCCCCGGTGAGATCCCGCGGTTGACCGCCAAATAAGCAATGTCCTGGCTCCACCGAGATACCGAGCACCCGAATGCCGCGGATGCCTGGCTGGCCCAGCTCGCCACGCTGGACGCGGATGTCGCTTTGCTCCATCGAGCCTACTTCGCCACGCTGCCAACCCTGCGCTCCGACTCAGCTCGTCTGGATTCTCTGGGAACTGCACTGCGGCGCTCCACCTCGGTAACCCGCCGCGTCATGCCTCAGAGCGGTGCCATTCACGCATTCGCCACCTTGCCTAGCATCTTCCCAGAACTCAATCACTACCTGCAGGGGCGAGTTGCCGCTCGGCTCGGGCGCTGGCCTGAGGTTGAGGAGGCCGAGAATCGGCTGAGAGCACTTGATGGCCCGCCTCGCGCCCGTGCCCTGCCGCCGATTTTGCGCTATCCCTCGCGGCGCTCCGTGCGCTGGCCCGCGGAGACAGCGCGCTGGCAGTCACTCTCCTCGGACGTGCCAAGATCGAGACCTTGGTTGAACTGCTCAATTCGTCCTGGTTCTATTCCCAATCGGCAGAGCAGTTCCAGAGAGCCGAGCTCGCCCGCTGGAGAGGCCGCCAGGACGTCGCGCTCCAAACCTACGCCGCGGCACAGCACTCCCGCATCTTCGCAGCACCCGCGGCCTTTGCAATGGCGAAGATCCATGAACAAAGTGGCAACCGGCCCGCTGGGATCCGGGAATACCGCCGGGTGCTCCACCTCCGAGCCGGGGCGGAGCCGATTGAGCAACCACTGGCGGATCAAGCGCGCCAGCGGTTGGCCGCTTTGGGATTCAGGTCCACAACACCTTGAAGGCGTGGGTCCAGCTGTTCTTGCGAAAGCCGGGAATGCACCAGAGCTGGGCCAGCGGCTCGATCGCCCGCGCCGCCACCGCACTCCCCATGTCGGCGGGCTCCCAGCCGAATTGCTCCAGCAGCTCGGCCACCCAGGCCTTGGCGTCCGGATCGTTCCCGCAATAAAACATGGTGGGCTTCCCTCCTTTGAAGGATGGATTGACCATCCGGGCATTGCCCACGCTGTTGAACGCCTTTACGAAGCGGGTTAGGGGCTGGGCCGCCTGGAGCCGTTCCATCAGCGATTCGTTCCGCCCGGTGAAGAGCTGGAGCACCCCGTCCATCGGGGTGGCGTCGCTGAGCGGATTCGTCGTGTCAATGACGATCTTGCCCCGCAAGTTATCCGCCCCGGCAAGTTGGATCGCCTCCACCGCGCCACGCCCGTGCACCGCCAGCACTGCTGCGTCGGCCCAGGCCGCCAGCTCGGAAAAGGTCCCCGCAGGAATTTTCGTCGCTCGGGAGAACTCCTCCAGCTTGGCTGGGTTGCGGCTTCCGATCCGCACCTCGTACCCGTGCTTCTGAAAGCCTCGCGCGAGGGTCTGCCCCACCACCGCCGACCCCAGCATGCCGACTCGATTCATGCCTGCCTCCCCGGGTTAGGGATCCTGTCCCAGCTCGTCGAAATAGCGAACCACGCGGGCATGGGTGCCGGCCCGAGTGTAGACATCCGGCCGGCGCGATTCGATCACCTGGGCGATCACCGCCGCCACCTCCTCGGGACTCTGCGCATCCGGCAGCGGCGCCGGACTCGGCCCGGCGTAGAACGCGTGCTGCCGAAACTCGGTCCGCACCGCTCCCGGCGAGACCAGGGAGACCCGAATGCCCGGGTACGCCGCTGCCAGCTCCTCCCGGAGATTCGCGATGAGGGCGTTGAGAAAGTGCTTGGCCCCGTTGTAGGCCGAGCGGTAGACCGCGTAGGGGACTCGGCCGAGGATCGACGAGATGGTAACCAGGTGGCCCTCGCCCCGGGACCGGAAATGGGGGAGCACCTCCTGAATCCCGTACATCGCGGTCTTCACATTGACCCGCATCATCTCGTCGATATCCTGGTCGGTGAGCTCGGACGGCTGGCGGGTGATGCCCTGCCCCACGTTGTTCACCCACACGTCAATCCGCCCGAACCGCTCGATCGCTTGCACGACCACCCCGCGCACCTGCTCGCGGACGGTCATATCAGCGACGACGGGAAACGCCTGATCGCCGCAGCGGGCCGCCACGGCCCGGAGTTGCGCCTCCCGCCGCGCCACCAGCACCACCGATGCGCCTCGCGAGGCAAGCAGCTCGGCGGTCGCTGCGCCTATGCCGCTGCTCGCCCCGGTGATCACAATGACTTTCGGCAATCGAGAACCCTGGCCCCCGGCCCCTGGCCCCTAAGTCTTCAGCTCTTTCTTCTTCGCCGCCGGAAACAGCACGTTATTGAGAATCAACCGATACCCCGGCGAGTGCGGCTTGGTGGAGAGATCGGTCGGCGCATCACCCACCTGATGCTGCGGGTCCTCGGGGTCGTGTCCGCCGAAAAAGGTCCAGGTCCCCTGCCCCCGCTCCCCGTGGATGTACTTGACCCATGGCGCGCCCTGCTCTTCGGCCAGCACCGTCACTGCCGGCTTGAGCGTCGCGCGGGAGAACGAGGTCGTGAGGCCATAAAAATCGGGGACGACCTGCCGGTGGCATTGCACCAGCATGGTCGGGACCGGGTCGATTTTGGCGCTGAAATTGAACAGGGTGAATGCGCCCAGCGGCTGGCGCCGGTCCGGGGAGTTCACCTGATGGCCGTCAATGTCAGAATACACTGCGATCGCAGGCGACAGCTCCAGCCGCGCGTTCTGAAAGGCGAGCGTCCGGTCCCAGTGCAGCTTGTCCGCGGCGTTCGGATCCACCGGTGTGCCGTCGGCAAACGCGGCCGCGATGTCGACTGCTTCGCTCGCCAGGGCCAGGTCGAGCGTTTCGGTCGCGGTACACATCGCGAACAGGAACCCGCCCCGCTCCACGAACCCGGCGATGTTCCTCGCCACCGCTTTTTTCGCGACCGGCACGCTCGGGAAGCCGAGCTGGCGGGCCATCCGCTGATTGCGTTCCACCATCTCCTGCAGCCAGGGGGCACCCGCATAGCTCAGGTAGAACTTCGAATACTGGCCGGTGAAGTCCTCGTGGTGAAGATGGAGCCAGTCATAAGTGCGCAGCCGGTCTCCTACGACTTCTTCGTCCCACAGCTTGTCGTACCGGATACCGGCATACTGGAGCGCCATGGAGACCGCATCGTCCCACGGGGGCGTGTTAGGAGGCACGTAGACGGCCACCTTGGGCGCCTTCTCCAGTGGCACGGCTTCCATGTTTGCCTGGGCGACCTCGCCCCGGAGCTGGGCGACCTGGCCGTCGTCGAGCGGCGTCACACTGATACCCGACAGCGCGGCGTCCCGCTCCACCGCCGGATCCGCCGGCAACAGAAACGACCCAAAACGATAGTTGAGCAGCCACTCGGCCCGGCCGCCGCGTTCCAGCACGCGATAGGTGAGCCCGTAGGCCTTGAGGTGGTCGCTCTGCGTGTCGTCCATGGGGACCAGGAGCCAGCTGGCGCCGGACCCACGGTTCCTGGACGGCAGGACGGCAGGACGGCCGGAGCCACCCAGCCAGTCGCCGAGTGCCGAGCCGCCGAGTGCCGAGCCGCCGACCAGCGCGCCAACGAATTCCCGGCGCCTCATGACGACGGCACCGCCCCGCGCGCCACGTCGAGCAGCCGGCGCGCCTGCGGGACGACCGCGCTGGTGGGCCAGGTGAGCAGGAGATGCTCCAGCGCGCCGATCGCCTCCGGCTTCCGGCCCGACTTGAGCAGCAGATCCGCCAGCGCGAGCTCGGCCGCAGCCGAGCTGGCGGGAATGCCCTGGGCCACGAGGGCCCGGTAGATCCGCTCGGCTTCGCCGGTCCGGCCTAACCCGCCGTAAACCCGGCCGGCCAGGAGCAACACTTCAGCCCCGCCCCGGTCGGGCGGCAGACCTTCCGCCACCCGCTCCAGCGCAGGCGCGGCTCCGGCGCTGTCCCGCCGTTCGAGGCGGAAAAGCGCCTCCCCGAGCGGCAGCAGAGAATCGGCCTCGATCACCTGGAGGAGGCCTAACACGCCAATCCGCTGGGTGGCGTCGACCCGGTCGCCGCTCAGCGGTCCGGCTTCGCGGAGCCAAGCCCGCGCGCCGGCAAGATCGCCCCGGTAGAGCGCGATCCGCCCCCTGAGCGCCAGCGCTTCGACCGAACTGTCGGACCCGACCAGCGCGTCGGCCCGGTCGAGCCGGCCGTGCCGGACCCACCCGTGCGCGAGCCGCAGCGCCAGTCGTTCGCGATCCTCTGCCCGAAGGCCGGGAAGCACGGCGCGATAGCGACGGTCCGCTTCTTCGATGCCGCCTTCCTCGACCAGCACCGCGACAATCGCCGCCGCCGCCGCGACTGTCGACCCCGCGCCGCCATCCGGATCACGAGCCAGCAGGCTCAGCATCCGGCGAGCCGAGGCCTGGTCTCCGGCATCGGCGTACGCCTGGGCCGCTTCCAGCCGGAACCGGGCGCGCTGAGAGGGATTGGCGCGATCCGCCAGGGCCTCGAGGATCGTCGCACGGGCCAGGTTCGACTCCGGCTGCAGGGCGCCCCGGTTGAGATCGGCGAGCAGCTCCTCGAGCGCCTCCGGCTGCGACTCCACCCGGCGAACCGCGGCCAGGGGCTGGCCCCAGCGGAGGAGGAGACCGGCGGCGAGTCGTGCCCCGAGCGGGCCGTTCTTCTCCAGCTCGGCCAGCAACGTGGGACGCGAGGCGGCCGGGGCCTGGCTCAGCACGTTGAGCGCGGCCGAGCGCGATCCGCCCCCACCCCTGCGCCCTAACACGCGAGTCCACTCCGCGGCCGCCGTCGCGAAGTCCCCGGAAGCGAGCGCCAGCTGCCCCAGCTCCGCCGCGAGCGCCTCGGGCCGCCCCAGGCGCTCCCGTCCCAGCAGGTAGGCCGATCGGGCCATGGCGAAGTCGCGCGCCCCGTACGCCGCCAGCCCCCACTCCTGGAAGGGCAGCTCATTGCCGGGCTCCAGGGTGGACCACCGGAGGACCGCCCCGCGAGCGCTATCCGGCTGGCGCGCCGCGCTGAAGACCCGCACCGCGATGCCTAACACGCCCGCCGACGAGTCTCCCCCCTGTGCCCTCGCGGTCCGCACCGCGTCGAGCAGCTCGGGCACCCGGCCCAGCGGCATCAGGACCCGTTCGAGCCCCGCCAGCGCGGCGAGGTCGGCGGGCCGCTCCGCCAGCACCGTGCTCCACGCGCTGGCGGCGCCGACGCGATCGCCCCGGCGCTCCAGCTCGAGTGCGCGCTGGGCGGGGTCCTGCGCGCTGAGCGTCGAGGCGAACAGGGCGATCAGGGCGAACAGGGCAACCAAGAAAATGCCTAACCCGCTACGGAGCAGCCGAGCACCGAGCGCCGAGCGCCGAGCGCCCAGTGCTGAGCGCCGAGTGCCGAGTGCCGAGCGCCGAGCGCCGAGCCTCACGGCACCCCTCCCGCGAGCCGCCGGAAGTAATCGGTCACCAGCCGCCGTTCCTCCGGGCTCAGCCGTTGCAGCTCGTCCCAGCTGGGAAGCCGGATGCCCCCGCGGCCCAGCAGCTTCTCACTCAATGCCTTGGGCAGCACGATCTCCCCAGGGCGCGCGGTTTCGCTCTGGCGCTCCTTGTTCTCGTCCTCTTCGTTCCCCTGCAGAGTGCGCCCGGCATCGAGCATCCGCCGGAACAGCCGTTCCTGGCGGCTGACGATGTCGCGATCCAGCTGTCCCCGCTCCAGCCGCCGCGCCAGCTCGCCGGCCTCTTCCTCGAGCGGCTTGGCGTCGATCTGGCCCTGGGCCTGCAGCCGCGCCAGCGCGCGGACCAGCTCCCGCTGGCGGGCGGCGAGTGCCTGGAGCTGCTGCTGGACCGCCTGGGATCCCATCATCGGCAGGAGCCCACTGGCATCCTGGCTGATCTGGCCCTGCTGCTGGGCAAGCTGGGTCATTCGCTGCATCGCTTCCGCAAAGCCGGATCCGCTGCCCGCCCCTTCCACTTCCTGTCGAGATCGCAACAACCCGTACGCCGCCACATTCAGCGCATCGACGGCCTCGCCGGCTCGCTCGGCCGCTTCGCGCGGGTTTCCCGTCGCACTGGCGGCCGCCTCCCGGGCCTCCTGCATCTGCCGGCGCGCCTCGACCAGTGCCGCCAGGATCTGGGGCGAGACGAGCGCGTTCTTGCCCCCCGCGGCGCTCACCTGTTCGAACAGCTTCTGGGCCGCCTCTTCGGCGGCGCCCTGCGCCGCACGGGTGGCGGCCAGCGTGTTAGGCCGCCGGAACTGCTCCGCGATCCCGAGCTGCCGTTCCGCCAGCCGGGTCGTCTCCAGCAGGGCCCGATCGAGCTGGGCAATCACCTCGGCCCGCCACTCCTGTTGCTGGCCCTCCCGCTGCTCCCCCACCTCGCGCTGCACGGTGCCGAGCCGGCCGGCCGCCCGCTCCCCGGCCTGCTGGGCTTCCCCGGGACGAACCTGACCCGCCGCGCCGGCCGCTTCGCGCATGTCCCGGGCGGCCGCTCGAGCCGTGTCGGCCGCGCGGTTCAGGGCCTCCCGCCGCCCTGCGGAGTCGAGCTGGCGAGCCGCCTCGGCCAGGCCCGCCGCCACCGAGTCGGCCCGGCGGGCCAGCGCCCGTTCTTCCGTTTCGGCCCGCGCGCGGTCGGACGACCTAACCCGCTGATTCCAGTCCCGCTGCTCCGCCGCGAGCTCCTTCGCCTCCTGCTCCAGCGCGGTGAGATGGCCCTCCAGCGCGGCCCTGCGAAACAGCTCCCGGCTCCGCTCCAGCGCGTCCCGCAGCCGCTGCTGCCCCTGGCTGAGATCCCGCACCGCCGATTGGGTGCGCTCCCGGTCGAGCGCCCCGAGGGCTTCCTGCAACTCGGCGAGCTGACGGCGCAGCTCGGGGGTCAGCGCGCGGTCGAGCTGCTCGCGCACTTCGCGGAGCCGCTCGAGAAACGTCGAGTCTCCTAACCCGGCCTGCACCGCCGTCTCACGGAGCTGGTCCAGGGTCCGGCGTGCCGCCTCGGCGTCGCGCAGAAGCTGCTCCTGGCGGTCGGCGATCGCCTCGGCTTTCTTGGCCGCCTCGAAGTCCAGCTCGCCCCGACCCGCCTCGGCCCCGGAGCGGGCCTGGGTCCGGGCCAGGTCTTCGCTCTGCCGCTGGGCCCGCCGGCTCGCAGCGACCAGCGAATCGAGCTGCTGGGCAAGCTGGGCCGTCCGCTCGCGCCCCCCGGCCCGCAGCTCGGCTCGGGTCGGCACGGTGACGAGGACCTCCCGGGACCGGCCGATCAGCCCGGCCGGGGCATTGTCCCGCGCCCGGGCCCTAACCCGCAGCGTGTCCCCCGGTTGGAGGCCGAGCCGGACGGGGTCCACCGCGGCGGGGAGGATGACTCGCTCCGGGAGCGGCCCCGGCAGCGCCAGCGCTTCCTCCGGGAGCGGCTGAGTCCGTCCCCCCCGCACCACGCGGCGCTCCAGCACGACTGCGGTGAGTCCGTGGTCGTCCTGCGCATCCACGACCAGGGGCAGCGGCCCGGGATCGCCCGCGGAGGTATCGCCGGCGGGCACCGGGATATCCACGACCGGGGCCAGATCCGGCATAACCCGCAGCACCAGCAGCACGTCCTCCGCCCCGCCCCCGAGCGGCGTGCCGGCTTCGGTGCGAACCGCCAGCCGGTAGGTCCCCGAGGCCGCGGGCAGCAGGGTTCCCTCGAAGCGGGTCCCGAGCACCCGGAGCGCCGCCCGCCGCCCCCCCGGTCCTAACCCGGATAGCTCCCAGGCCGCCGATCCCAGCGCGACGGTGGCCTCGCCCATGGTCTCGATCCGGCTGCCCGCCGACAGGAGCACGGTGTCCGCGGTGCTCCCCGGGACGATGGGCTCGTCGGTCAGGCCGAGGTAGGCCGGATAGTGCACCGTCAAGGTGAGCGAGGCCAGAAAGGCCGGCCGCGTCACCGTGACGGCGATGGTGTCGGAGCTCCGGGCGCCCGCCGTGATGTGCGCGAAGATTGCCTCACGCAAGGGACCCATCACCCGCCGGGCCTGGCCCGCCGAATCCAGCGGCAGCGCGGACCGCTCCCAGGTGGTGCCGGGCGAGCGGGTCCAGAGCCACACCTGTCGGCGCCCCGGGGCGTGCACCATGAGCATGACCGAATCTCCCAAAGGCACCGCGAGGCGGTCGGCGCTGAGACGCAAGGGACTGGTGAGGAGGTCCAGCGCCCGGCCGGGATGCCAAAGCAGCGCGGCCGGACCTCGACGCACCCCGGCCGCACCGAGGAGCAGCGCCGACCCCGAAAGCGTGATCAGGGCCAGGGCCAGCAGGTGGCCGGCACGGCGAAGGTCCGGCTCCAGCGCGGCAGGTCCCCGCTGACCAATCTCCCGGGCGGCCCGCTCGTCGGCGGCGCCTCTCAGCCCGCCGCTGGTTCCCGCGGCCGCTGGTTCGAGCAGCCCGCGCACGGCCCCGGTCCGCCAGCCGGACTCCTCCAGCCGCCCGGCCAGCCCGCCCGGCGAGAGGTGGCGAAGCCCCCGATACGCCCTCACGATCGCATAACCCGCAACCAGGAGACCCAGCCCCCAGGCGGCAAACACCCAGGCCGGTGACCGAACCGCTCCCAGCCGTGCCGCCCAGGCCAGCAGCGCGAGCACCAGCGCCAGGCCCGCCAGAGCCCCGGCGGCTCCGGCGATCCTAACCCGCGCGCGGAGGGGGAGACCCGCCCGCCGGAGCGCCACCGCAGTCCGCGACGGCGTCATTGCCGTCCTCCCACCGCGTACAGGAACAGGTTCACGCCCATCCGCAGGGCGGCCTCCCGCTGGTCGGGGGGATCGTTATGGACCTCAGGGTCCTCCCACCCGTCGCCGAGATCGGTCTGATAGCTGTAGAAGACCGCCAGCCGCCCGTCGAGGAACAGGCCCAATCCCTGCGCCGGCTTGCCATCATGCTCGTGAATCTTGGGAATCCCCTGGGGAAACTCGTAGACCAGATGATAAATCGGGTGATCGAAGGGGACATCGACCAGTTGGCGATCCGGAAAGAGCCGCTCCAGCTCCCGACGGATCGAGAGATCCATCCCATAGTTGTCATCGGCGTGGAGAAAGCCACCCTGCTGGAGATAGCGGCGCAGCGTCTCCAGCTCGGCGTTGCTGAACCGTATGTTGCCATGGCCGGTCAGGTACAGATACGGCAGCTGCCACAGATCGGGATCGCTCAGCGTCACGACCGCTTCCCGCGGAGCGACCACCAGTTTGCTGCGGCTGCCCACTGCCTTGAGCAGGTTGGGAAGGCTGGAGGGATTGGCGTACCAGTCGCCGCCCCCGTCGTAATGCAGCCGCCCAATCGTAAGCGGCGTCTGTCCCCACGCGGTCACCGCGAGTGTTGCCATCGCAAGTGAGGCCAGTAACGCCAGCCCCCGCTTACCTCTCACCTCTCACCTCTCACCTCTTACCTCTCACCTCTTACCTCGCAGGGCTGTCACCGCGCGGTACGCTTCATTCCGGCTCACGCCCAACAGCTCGCCAAGCAGCTCGATCACTCTGCGCGTCTCGAGCCCGGATTCCAGCAGCCGTCTCGCGGCGCGCTCGAGCTCGGGGGAGTTCCGGGACTCCGCCGCTCGTCCTCTTCCTTCGACGACGACGGTGCACTCCCCTCTCACCGATTCTCCATTCCCGAACTGGGTCGCAAGCTCGCCGAGGGTCCCGGTGTAAAACTCCTCATGCAGCTTGGTCAGCTCGCGCGCCACCACGACCCGCCGTTCGGTCCCGCACACCGCTACGAGGTCGTTCAATAGATCGCCAACCCGACCGGGCGCTTCGAACAGCACCATCGTCCACTCCTCTCCCCCGATTCGCTGCAGTAATCGCGCCCGCTCACTCCCCTTGCGAGGCAGGAAGCCGAAGAAGACGTAGCGATCCGCAGGAAGACCCGCGGCCGATAGCGCGGCGGTGACAGCGGAGGGCCCTGGGAGGGGGACGACCGCGTATCCGGCATCGCGCACCAGAGCAACGAGCAGCGCGCCGGGATCGCTGACCGCCGGAGTGCCGGCATCGGTCACCAGCGCCACGTCGTTGCCCTCTCGGAGCGCCGCGAGCACGGATGCGGTTGCGGAGGCCCTGGAATGAGCGTGGTAGGCAATGACCCGAGGATGTGCCCCCAGATGGGTGAGGAGCGCCCGGCTTCTCCGGGTGTCCTCTGCCGTCACCACGGGGACGGCGCGGAGCAGGGTGCCCGCTCGTTCGCTCAGATCGCCGAGATGGCCCAGCGGTGTCGCCACGACATAGAGCGTCCCGCCGGGCACGTCATCACGCCGCCGCGAGATGCTTCTCGATCCGCGCTTCGAGCGCAGGTCGCGGCACCAGCCCGACGACGGTATCCACGTGCTTGCCATCCTTGAAGAACAAGAGGCTCGGGATGGAGCGCACGTTGAATCGCATCGGCGTCCGGGGATGTTGATCGACGTCCAGCTTGGTGATCCGGACCCGGCCCGCGTAGGCGGTAGCGAGCTGCTCCAGGATCGGCGCGATGGCCCGGCACGGCCCGCACCACTCGGCCCAGAAATCCACCAGCACCAGTCCTTCGCCCTGCTCGACCTCACCCGAGAAGCTGTCGTCGCTCAGGTGAGTGATGTTGCCATTCGCACTCATGTTGTTTCCCGTCATCGGTTATGTTCAACATCCATGAAGTCTCGAGCGCCTCGTCTCGCCCACGTCGGCATCGCGGTGCCGGATCTGGACACGGCGCTGGCATTCTATCGCGATGTCCTGGGCCTCACTCCCCGCCCCCTGGAGACGGTGGACGGAGCCGCCATCGTGTCGCTTCCCTTTGGTGAGAGCGAGGTTGAGCTCCTCACGCCGCGCGAACCGACGAGCCCCATCGCCAGATTCCTGGCCCGGCGCGGCCCGGGCATCCATCACCTCTGTTACCGCGTAGCCGACCTCGACGCGGCGCTCGCGGCCTGTCGCGCCACCGGTTATCGGCTGATCGACGAACAGCCGCGGCAAGGAGCCGGGGGCCGCCGTATCGCCTTTCTCCACCCGAAAGACACCGCCGGCATTCTCATCGAGCTCACCGAATGAGAGGGGACTGTCGAGCGATGAGGTATGGATCAGCGGCCCCCGTCACACGGATGCGCCGGGTTACCCGCCGCGCCCACATTGACCGATTGGACCAGCCAGGTGCCGCTGCCCGCTCGCACCGTATTGAACGGGATACTCTTGACGCAAGCTCCCCGCAATCGGTACAGCTCGACCACCAGATCGCGCTCGTTGTCGCGGCCGCGCACCGGCGTCTCGGAGACAACCCGGATACTGTCGCCCTTGAGGTACGCTTGCATGACGACCAGCCGCTTGTAATGGTCGGCCGGCGCCATCTGTTTGGCCGCCAGCCCGCGTTCGGTGCCCCACAGCTCGCCCATCCGGGTCAGGTTGCTGTCCGCTGCGGCGTTCATGAAGGCCCGCACGGCCTCCTGCGCCGAGGACACCGGCGTCACCGGAGCTGGGCCGGAGCTGGAACGGCACGCGGCGAGAACGAGCGCGCCCGACATCAGCACGAATCGCATTGGGCCATCTCCTGAGTTCCGGGTGATCCGCCCTGCGAAATTAACCGGACGACTACGACCGGAGCAACGCGGCTCATGCGGCTCTACGTGAATGTGGATCACGTGGCGACCCTTCGGCAGGCGCGACGCACCGACGAACCCGATCCCGTCGCAGCGGCCCGGCTGGCGGAAGCGGCGGGGGCCGACGGCATCACCGCGCACCTCCGGGAAGACCGCCGCCACATCTCCGATGCCGACCTTGAAGGGTTGGCGCGATCGGTCCAGACGGTGCTCAACGCGGAGCTCGCACTGGCACCGGACGTGGTGGAGCAGGTGGATCGCCTCCGGCCGTACCAGGCCACCCTCGTGCCGGAGCGACGGGAAGAGATTACGACCGAGGGAGGGCTCGACCTGAGCCGGCAGGATCCCCGGCTGGCGGAGACTATCGCCCGATTGGCCGCCAGGGGGGTCCGGGTTTCGCTGTTCATCGACCCCGATCAGGCCGCCATCGAGCGCGCCCATCAGCTCGGTGTCCCGGCCGTGGAGTTGCACACCGGCCGGTATGCCCATACCTGGCGCACCGGCAGCAAGGCGCTCGAGGAGCTCCGCCGAGCTGCGGGTTATGCCAGAACGCTCGGCCTCGCGGTTCACGCCGGCCACGGCCTCACCTACCGCAACGTGCAGCCGGTGGCCGCGATTCGCGAGATCGAGGAGCTCAACATCGGTCACAGCATCGTGAGCCGCGCGGTCCTCACCGGAATGACCGAGGCGGTCGCCACCATGCGGAGACTCGTGGATGAGGCAAGGTAGGGAGTCGGCGCGCCCCGAGTTCTTTCTGCTCGAGGCAGGCGAATACCTGGAGCGGCTCGCGCTTCTGGCCCGCCATCCGGCGCCCGACCCGGAGAATCTCCTGCGCTTTGCCACTGCGCTCCGGAGCGCGGCGTTGATGGCCGGGCCGCCGGGCTATGCGGTCCTGGCCGGCACGCTCGAAGATCTGGCCCGCCGGTATGCCGACCGGGCGGTCTCCTGGAGTCCCACGCTTGGGCCGGCCCTGGCCGAAGCGGTGGCCGCGTGCCGGGACCTGTTGCGCCGGGTTAGGCAATGGTCCCTGCAGGACATCGAGGCGTGCCGCCGGACTGCCGACGCGCTGCTCCTGATCGAGCCCGAGCCGGAGGTGGTGGCGATCGAGGCCCTCGCCCCGGACGAGATCGTAGCAATCGAGGTGCTGGCCCCGGATGAGACTGACATCGTACCGATCGAATCGCTGGCGCCGGATGAGGACGTCATCCCGATCGAGGAGCTGGCGCCCGCCGAGCCGAGCCGTCCACTTGCCCTCACTCCGTTCGAGCAATCCTTCTCCACGTATTTCCGCCTGCTGCACGGCGGAGAACAGCCGACCCCCATCGAACACCTGCTCTACCGGGGCCGGAGAGCCCTCGAACGAGCCGAGGCGGTACGCCGCGAGCTGGTCACCAAGCGCACCGCCCGGGCCGATGCCCGCGCGATCTCGACTCTGCTCGACGAGCTGCTGGACTTGGTTCCCCTCGCGCTTGAGCACGAGTAGCCCGGCCACCTCGCCGCCGGTCACCCGCCGCCGCCAGTGGATCGTCACGGCGGTGATCATGCTGGTCACCGTCGTACTGCTCTACTGGGTGCTGCGGAACACCTCATTCGCCGACATCGCCGCCCACTTGCGCCAGGCGCGGCCGATCCCCGTCATCGCGGCGGTCGTCCTTGCCAGTCTGAGTTTTCCTATCCGCGCCATCCGCTGGCAGCTCCTGTTGCGTCGTCCTGCACCGGACGATGCGCCGGTCGGGCTCGGCGCGCTTTGGCACGCCACCGCGATCGGCTTCATGGCCAACAACACGCTGCCTCTCCGGCTCGGCGAAGTCGCCCGTTCGTATGCGGTAAGCCGGCTGGGCCAGGTCTCCATGGCGTCGGCGCTCTCCTCGATCGCCGTGGAGCGCGCTCTCGATCTGCTTACCTTGGTCGGCCTGCTGGCGGTCGCCCTCGCGAGCTCGGGTCTCCCCGCGGAGACCGTCGTCCTGGGCTCGAGCCTCCGGCAACTGGCATTTCGGGCCGCGGCACTCTGCGGGCTGATCTTCGTGGGGGCGCTCCTGGTGCTGCTGTTCACGCAGACTACCGAGCGGGTTATTCGCCGTCTGGTCCCGTCCGCGCGAATTGCCGAACGGCTGGTGAATCTCGTCGAGGCGCTGCGGATCGGCCTGCAGGCTCTCCGCCACCCGGCCCGGATGGTGGCCGCAGCCGTCTGGTCGGCTCTGCTTTGGCTGGTGCTGAGCGCCTCCTTCTACGTGGCCTTCCCGGCGTTCGGTATTGAGGTGGGGTTCGCCGGCGCCTTGCTGGTTCAGGTGGTCGTCGCCTTCGGCGTCGCGGTGCCCAGCACCCCGGGCTATGTCGGGGTGTTCGAGCTCGCCGCGACCGCCGCGCTCGCCCTCTTCGGAGTTCCGGCAGACCGGGCCATCGCCTACGGGGTGACCTATCACGTCACCACCTTTCTCCCGATCGTGTTGCTCGGGCTGTGGTCGCTGGTTCGCACCGGACTGAGTCTGCGGGAAGCGAGCGCCTTGCGATGAGCGAGGCCCTAACCCGCCCTGCCCATGCCAAGGTAAACCTGCTGCTCCGCATCCTGGCGCGCGAAGCGGACGGGTACCACTCGCTGGAGACCCTGTTCGCCCGGCTCGAGCTGGCCGATACCGTAACCGCCCGCCGCTCGGAGGGGAACGGGGTGACGCTCACCGTTTCCGGTGGAGAGACTGGGCCGGCGGTGGAGAACCTTGCGGTTCGGGCGGCCGAGGCGGTACTGGGGTCCCTGCGCGCCCGGTTTGCGGTCGAGCTCACGATCGAGAAGCGGATCCCCGTTGGCGCCGGGTTAGGCGGCGGTTCGGCTGATGCCGCGGCGGCGCTCTTGCTCGTGCATCAGCTCGCCGGGAACGCGGGCCCCCGGAGCGAGCTCTTCCAGATCGCCGCGCGGCTGGGCGCGGACGTCCCGTACTGCTTGAGTGAAGCGCCGCTCGCGCTCGGGTGGGACCGCGGCGAGCGGATGATCGCGCTGCCGGCTCTACCTTCGGCTCCGGTGCTGCTGATCAGCCCTCCGATCGCCATCTCGACCACCGAGGCATACCGCTGGATCGACGAGGCACGAGTCGGCGAGGCCCGCCGGGGTGCCTTGGTCCTGGAACCGGGGTCGTTGCGGAGCTGGAGCGACGTCGCGCGCATGGCGGGGAACGACTTCGAGTCGGTGGTGTTCGCCAAGCATCCGCCGGTGCGGGAAGCATTCGAGGCGCTGGCCCGAACCGGACCGCTGCTCTGCCGGATGACGGG
>JBQTHV010000157.1:0-1977 GCA_052389555.1 Gemmatimonadales bacterium
CCTCTCGGGCGATCGCGCTGCCCAGCGTAGCCGGGACGTCGAGATTGAGGACGTCGCCGAACTCGTACGGCTTGCTCGAGCCTTCCACTTCCACGCTGGTCGCGAGATGCGGGGTCTCATGCGCGCCGACGGTGGATTTCCCGATGCTGCCCAGCAGGTTCTTCAGCGTCTTGTAGCCGAGGAAGTCCATCCCCTTCTCGGTAAGGCCGAACTGCACCTGTTGCGCGGCCCGCTCGGCCTGTCCGCCCGGGCCCAGGAGCGGGGTGTAGCTCTCCGGGACCTGCGGGGTCTCCTGGATCTTGAGATAACCCTCCTCGGCGAGCCGCTGAATGATCTGGTCGATCAGGTCAGCTAGCTCGCGCTGAATCTGCTGGTCCTTCTCGGGATCTCCCGTCGAGTCGCCCCGCAGGAACTTGAGCATGTCCGGCGTGAGCTGCCCGGAATCCATGAGGGCTTTGAGGATCGCCTCGCGCAAGGCGTCGAGCGACCGGTCGCCCGAGTGCTCGCCGGGCTCGGCCCAGTAGGGCCAGTCGTGGGGCGATCCCGCGAAGCCCGATTGCAGCAGGAAGTCGCCGAGCTGATCGAGGAGGGCCTGCAAGTTGATCGCGTCGGCCAGGCCGGGGACGAGCTTGGAGTAGGTGGTGAACCGCATACCGCACGAAACAGCGGCAACGGTCAACAGTCAACCGTCAAGCGGACTCTCCAGAGCATCCCCCTCTCGGGACCGACCCTAGTCACAGAAGCCGGGCTCAGGCTCCTGAACCGCGAACCGGAAGGAGCCATTGGGTCCCAGCAACTGCCCCCGAGTCTCGGAGTAACAGCTCGGTTCCCAGGCGGCCTTGATGTCCCAGCATCCCGGGTCGACGCGCCAGGATTTCTCATCGCCGGCTCCGACGGTTCCCCGGCTGCCACCCCAGGTCTCCTCCGAGCAGTTGGAGAAATAGACTGTGACTTTATCAGACGATTGGTTGGCAACAATCAGGGTGGCCGCATCGGGTCCGACGGTTTCGCCGCATGCGATGGCGGCGGCGATGCAAAAGAGACTCAGGCAGGGGGAGAGATGGCGACCCACGGGGACCTTCTTGGGGAGGGATTCGAGATTCTGCTACCCGTTGCCGGCGCCGTCAAGGCCAGCTCCTCCAAGTGCGTTCGGGACCTGGGTTAGGTTTTTGCGCATGGCTTCCTCCGGCGCCGCGTTTGGCGCCCTCCGGCACCGCAACTTCCGGCTCTTCATCGGTGGCCAGTTCGTCTCGCTGGTCGGGAGCTGGATGCAGACCGTGGCGCTGGGATGGCTTGCGCTCGAGTTGTCCAACTCGCCGCTCCAGGTCGGGCTAGTCACCACGTTCGGCGCGTTACCGGTGCTGCTGTTCACGCTGTACGGCGGGGTGGTGGCCGACCGGGTAGATCGCCGGCGGGCCCTGCTGGGGCTCCAGACGCTCCTGCTCGTCGAGGCGCTCGCGCTGGGTCTGCTGGTCGCACTCGACTCCATCACGATGCCGCTGGTCTATGGGCTTGCTGCGGTCGGCGGCCTGGTCAGCGCGTTCGAGATCCCGATCCGGCAATCGTGGCAGGTCGAGCTCGTGGGCAAAGCGGACCTGATGAACGCGATCGCCCTCAACTCCAGCGCCTTCAATCTCTCGCGCGTGGTAGGTCCGGCGATCGCGGGAGCGCTGATCGCCACGTTCGGTTCGGCGGTCTGTTTCTTTCTCAATGCGGTGAGCTTCCTGGCCGTGCTGATCGGACTCGTTCTGATCCGTCCCGACGCGGCATTCGCCGGCCAGACGGCGGGGCGGCGAGCCGGACTCCGCGATGGCGTGGCCCACGTATTCGGGAATCCCTGGCCCAAGGCCCTGGTGATTCTCACCGCGGTGTTCAGCATCTTTGGCGCATCGTTCACCGCGATTCTGCCGGTTTACGCCCGCGACGTGCTGAACGCGGGGCCGAGCGGGTACGGCGCACTCATGTCAGCGGTGGGAA
>JBQTHV010000158.1:0-4087 GCA_052389555.1 Gemmatimonadales bacterium
TCGGGCGAGCGCCTGGAGGAGCTCACCGGAACGCGGCTGCTTTCGGATGGGCTCGAGAATCGCCCGTTCCCGTCTGCCACCGAAATGCCGCCCCGGCTCGAGCTGGTGGTCAGCACGGCCCTCAGCCTGCTGGGCACGCTGGTGCTCATGCTGCCGGTCTCCTGGGTGTATATGGCGGTGCAGCGCAACAAGGGCCAGGGCATGACCATCGTGCAGACGCTGATCATTCTGCCGCTCGCGGTGGCCGGGATCGTTCTGGTGGTGCGGAACAGCCTGGCGCTCGCGTTCAGTCTCGCGGGCGTGCTGGCGGGGGTGCGATTCCGGACTCGCATCGGTGACGCGCGTGACCTGGTGTTCATCTTCCTCGCCATCGGGGTCGGATTCGCGGCGGGCGTGCAGGCGATGACGGTGGCGGCGGTGCTGTCCGTGATCATCAACTTCGTGCTGCTGTTCACCTGGCGATACGGCTTTGGCCGCAATCTGCTGGAACCATCGCCGGCGGCCACCCAATGGGCCGAGCCGCTGCAGGAGCTGGCGAGGGAGACCGGCGAGCAGAAGGTGCCGGACCGGGATGTGCTCCTGGCGCTGACGCCGGACAAAGTGCGGGCCCTGGGGGAGCGGTTCGACCGGCTGCTCGCGCTGACCGGGGGCAATGGAGGGGGAGCCGGCAAGAAGCCTTTCAACGCCATTCTGTGGGCGACCGCCAAGGATGTGACCGCGGCCCAGCGCCAGATCGAGCCGGTGCTCGATCAGACGGTCAAGCGCTGGGCGCTGGACGAGGTTATCACGGAGTCAGGCAAACCCTCGCAGCTCTATTACCTCCTGCGGGTAAAGAAGGGCACCACCAAGGACGCGGTCCTGACCGCAGTCCGGGCCGGTGCCGGCCAGGTGCTCGAATCGGCTGAGGTGGAGCTCGGTGCTGCGATGACCGCGGACGGCAAGAAGCAGTGAGCCGCGGGTTAGGATGGGGAATCGGGATCGCCGCCGTGGTCGGGAGCGCGTGCGGGCCGCCGGGCCATTCCAGCCTGGGCTCCGACAGCGATCTGGTGGATCAGCGGGAAGCCCGGTTCTCGGAGGCGCTGGGCGAGTACGAGACCGGTCCGCTCGAGCCGCTGGCCGGCCGCAAGCCGGTGGCCCGATGGTACCTGCCCCGGCGGCTCGCCGAGGTCAGCGGCGTGGTGATCACCGCCGACGGGCGGGTGCTGGTGCACAACGATCAAATCGCGCGGATCACCGAGATCGACATCCGGCACGGCGAGATCATCAAGTCCTTCGACCTGGGCCGGCCGGTGGTGCGGGGCGACTTCGAGGGTATTACCCGGATCGGCGACACCCTGCTCCTGATGACCAGCAACGGCCTGATCTATGAGTTCCGGGAAGGGCACGACGGCGAGCGGGTCAATTACCGGGCCCACGATACCGGGTTAGGGTCGGAGTGCGAGTTCGAAGGGATTGCCTCCGAGCCCGCGAGCGGCTCGGTCGTCCTGGCCTGCAAGGTGGTACACCGGAACGTGCCGGCAGACGCTCTGGTGTTCTACCGCTGGCGGCCCGGCGCGGCGGCCGCCGACCGGACTCCGGTCGTGGTGCCGCTCGGGCGGGTTAGGGGGTCCGAACAGTGGAAACGGCTCCATCCCTCCGATCTTGCCATCGATCCGGAAAACGGACGCTGGATCATCGTGGCGGGCCGGGAGCAGGCCCTGATCGAGCTCCGGCCCGACGGATCAGGCGGCTCGGCCGAGCCACTCCCGGGGCGGCATGAGCAGCCCGAGGGCGTGGCGATCAGCGCGGGCCGGATGCTGATCATCGGCGATGAAGCGGCGCGGCGGCCGGCATCTCTTACCTTGTACCGACTGCGATAGGAGGTAGCAAGCAGGAGGTAGTAAGCAGGAGGTAGTAAGTAGGGAACAGCACCGACCGGGGCAAGGACTTGAAACCGGCAAGGTTTGTCCCTTCTTACTACCTCCTCCTTACTACCTCCTATTCGCTGCCTCCTCATGCTGTTCGAGGACGCCGATCAGCCGTTCGCACAGGTCCCGCCGCCGGGCCAGGGCCCGGCGCATTTCGCGGTCTTCGGTGCGGGCGGTCTCCCGCTCGAGATCGGGCAAGTGATCGGCGAGGAGCTGCCGGAGTGTCCGGGCCTCCTCATCGGTGAGCGTCAGCGTCATAGGACCCTCCTGTCGGAATTGCGCCACCCTGGGAGACGCGGAAGTCCGGACCTCGTCCACGCCCGCCCGGCTTCGAGCGTCTCCCCGGGTGCAAAGGAGAGGAGGCCGACATGCTGGGGACGATCTTCGTCATATTGCTGATCCTGTGGCTCTTGGGCATGGTCAGCGGGTATACCTTGGGTGGATTCATCCATATCCTGCTGATCGTGGCGCTGGCAGCGATTCTGATCCGGGTCATCCAGGGGCGGCGGCCGATTTAGAGCAGTCAGCGTTGGGGCCGGGTTCGGCGCGGCGGGTGTTTTCCTAACCCGCCGCGCGTGACCCGCTGTCGTCGTGCGCCTTCGCTCGGATCTTCCATCCGACCCGGTGCCCCGGTTCGGCTTTCCTGCCGGCCGGAAACCCTTTCTCCGGTTCGAGCGTCTAGATCGGTAGCTGCCCGGGGCTTACCCGGTAGCTGCCCTAGCCGTACGTTAGTGCGCTGCGTCCTACCGCGCCATCTCGAACAGGAGTGCTCCTATGCGCCTCCGTCCCCCGACCCAGGTCCGCGTTGGCTTGATCGTCCTGCTGGGCACCGCGGTGGCGGTTCCTCTCGCCGCGCAACTTCCCCAGGGCCTCACCAAAGGTCCTACGGTCGAAGGCATCACCGAGTACACCCTCGCCAACGGTCTTCGGGTGCTGCTCTTCCCCGACGCGAGCAAGCCGACCGCGACTATCAACATCACCTATCTCGTGGGGTCGCGGCACGAGGGCTATGGGGAAACCGGGATGGCGCACCTCCTCGAGCACCTGGTGTTCAAGGGATCGCCCAAGCATCCCAACATCCCGCAGGAGCTCACCGAGCATGGCTCCCGGCCCAACGGCACCACCTGGTTCGATCGGACCAATTACTTCGAAACCGTGCCGGCCACCGATGTCAACATCGAATGGGCGCTCGATCTCGAGGCCGACCGGATGGTGAACAGCTTCATCGCCAAGAAAGACCTGGAGAGCGAGTTCAGCGTGGTGCGGAACGAGTTCGAGTCGGGCGAGAACTCGCCCTTCAACGTGCTGCTCGAGCGCACCATGAGCACGGCCTACCTCTGGCACAACTACGGCAAGAGCACCATCGGCGCCCGAGCCGACATCGAAAACGTTCCGATCGAGCGGCTCCAGGCGTTCTACCGCAAGTATTACCAGCCGGACAATGCAATCCTGATGGTAGCCGGCAAGATCGACGAGCCCAAGGTGCTGCGGCTCGTCGCCGAGAAGTTCGGCGCGATCCCCAAGCCGGCTCGCGCGCTGGAACGGGGCAACCTTCTGTATCCCACCTACACGGCGGAGCCGGCTCAGGACGGCGAACGGGAAGTCTCGCTTCGGCGTACCGGCGACGTGCAGGTCGTGATGGCGCTCTACCACGTCCCGCCGCTCTCGCATCCCGACTACGCCGCGGTTGATGTGCTGAGTCAGGTCCTGGGTGATCAGCCGGCGGGACGGATCTACAAGGCGCTGGTGGAAACCAGGAAGGCGGCGCAAGCGGGCGCGTTCGATTTCGCGCTCAAGGAGCCGGGGGCGCTGCTTGGCTGGGCCAGCGTGCGCAAGGACAACTCGCTCGACAGCGCGAAGGCGGCCATGACCACGGCGTTCGACGCGGCCGTGACGAGTCCGCCGACTGCCGAAGAGGTCGAGCGGGCCAAGACCACCTTGCTCCGGAACATCGATCTCCTGCTCGCCAACTCGGAGCGGGTCGGCCTCAGCCTCTCGGAGTACATGGCTTCCGGCGACTGGCGGTTGGTGTTCATCCACCGCGACCGGGTCAAGCAGGTGACCCCGGCGGACGTGAAGCGAGTGGCGGAGGCATACCTCAAGTCCTCGAACCGGACCATCGGGCTCTTCCATCCTACCGACCGGCCCGAACGCGTCCAGGTTCCCTCGGTAGCCGACGC
>JBQTHV010000159.1:0-35571 GCA_052389555.1 Gemmatimonadales bacterium
GTGGGGCGCCGATTCGCTCCAGGTCGGCTTCGACCGGCTGGACCTCTCGGCGTTCGTGAGCGGCGCGCCCATAACCCGCTTGCGCGGCGGGTTCCAGGCCACCGGACGCATCCAGGAAGGAGTGGCGCCGTCGGGGACGCTCGCCCTCCATCTGGGGAGCGGGTCGGTGGGCGGCTTCGCCCTGGATACCGCCCGGATGGCACTCTCCGCCGCGGATTCGCTCATCACCGCCGACCCGATCGTGGTGCGATGGCGCGATGGAGCACTCGAGGGCGGTGGCAGCATCGGGTGGGCGGCCCCGAAGTCCGGCCGTCTGGCGGTGCACCTCGAGGCAACCCAGCTCACTCCCTTCGATTCGCTGGCCCGCGCGGCGACCGGCTGGGTGCCCGACACCGCCGCCGGCGACCAGCCGCTCGCCGGGGTGGGGCGGGGCGACCTGGTGCTGGAAGGTTCGCTGCCCGAGCTCCGGCTCCAGGCGAACGTCGCGCTCGACTCGGTTCGCTGGCTCGGCTACCGCGGCAAGGCGCTGGCCGGCCAGTTCACCTGGAACTGGCGCGAGGCCTCGCTCGCCGCCACCGCGGCGGCCGATTCGTTCTGGGTGCGCCGGCTCGTCTTCGACAGCGTGGTGGCGGAGGTGCGGGGGCGGAGCGACTCGCTGGCCTGGGCCGCGGCCCTGTCGGGACGCGACCTAACCCGCGCGAGCGGGGGCGGCACCTTCCAGCGCCTCACCGGGGAGCAGCTCCTCACGGCCGACAGCCTGAATCTCGATCTCCTGGGCCGGCGCTGGTCGCTCGAGCACGAGCTGCGCGCCCGGATCGGCGACCAGGTCATCGCGCTCGACACGGTGCGGCTGGTGACCCAGGACGGCGCGGGGAGCCTTCAGCTGGCCGGGCGAATCCCCCGGGAAGGACCCGGGGAGCTCTCGGTGCGGGCGCTCGGCGTGGAGCTCCGCGACGTCTATGCCCTGGCCCAGCGGGACACCACAGGCGTCGCGGGTCAGGTCGCCGCC
Organism: Gemmatimonadales bacterium; assembly: GCA_052389555.1. GTDB lineage: Bacteria > Gemmatimonadota > Gemmatimonadetes > Gemmatimonadales > GWC2-71-9 > JABFSM01. The sequence goes on from JBQTHV010000159.1 coordinate 1,010, forward strand.
GATGCCCGCCTGGCCGGAACCGCCCGCGCCCCCGAGGTCCGCGGCACCGCGAGCCTCACCGGCGGCACCTTCGGCGACTTTCACGCTCCGCTCATGCGGACCGGGTTCGACTACCGGGACCGTCGGCTCCAGGCCAACCTCACGCTCTGGCGGGCCGGCAAGCCGGTGGTCGAGGCCAACGCCAACCTGCCGCTCGACCTCTCCCTCACCGAGGTAGCGGACCGCACCCTGCCCGGCCCGGTTGACATCGTGGCACGGGGCGACAGCGTGGACCTCGCGATCATCGAGGCGTTCACCCCGAATGTCCGGCAGGTGGGTGGGCTGATGGACATCGACGCCCGCATCGAGGGGACCTGGGAGGCGCCCCGGATGGCCGGCTGGGTGCGGGTCCGCGGCGGCGGGGCGAGCGTCCCCGGCCTCGGGGTGCGGTACGAGCAGATCGCGGGCGCCGTTCGTCTGGCGGGCGACTCGGTGTTGAGCGACGGGCTCCGGCTGAGCAGCGGGTTAGGGAAACTGGGCGTCCGCGGCGGGCTCCGGCTCACCCGGCTTACCGAGCCGGCCTTCGATCTCGACCTGACCGCCGAGAACTTCGAGGTCATCGCCGTCCCCAACTACATGACGCTCCGCCCGACCGGCGAGCTGCGGCTCAGCGGCACGCTGCTCCATCCGGTGCTCACCGGGCAGGCCCGGCTCGACAACAGCGTCATCTACTTCGCCGACCTGGTGCAGAAGGAGATCGTGAACCTCGAGGACCCGCTCTTCGCCGACCTGATCGATACGCTCGCCCTGCGCCGCTACCGGCTCGGTGCGGCGTTCCAGAGCCGGTTCCTCGACTCGCTTACCATCCGAAACTTCGATGCCACCATCGGCGAGAGCGTCTGGCTCCGCTCCAACGAAGCCAACTTCCAGCTCGAGGGGAGCGTGCTGGTCAACAAGGTCCCTTACCGCGGCGGCGTGCAGCAGGTCTATCGGGTGGTGGGGAATCTCAACGTGCCGCGGGGGACCTACACGCTCAAGGCCGGAGGCGTCATAACCCGCACCTTCACGGTGGAGCGGGGAACCGTTCGCTATTTTGGGGATCCCGGCGACGCCGAGCTGGACGTCGAGGCCCAGCACATCGTGCGGGCGCCCCAGGGCGGGGACAATATCCCGGTGGTCGCCCACATTACCGGCACTATCTCGGTTCCGGACCTCCGGCTTCGCACCCCGCCCGGCCGCCCGCCGCTGTCGGAGGACCAATTGATCTCCCTGCTCACGGTGGGAGCCACCGACCCCCTCGCGGTCGGCGCGGTGGAGCAACAAGCCTGGGCGGCCGCGGCCAATGCGCTGGCGGCGGAGCTCCAGCGATCCATCATCTCCGAGACCAGATTCGTGGACGTCATCGAGATCCGCCCGCCGGTCGCCACCGGGCGGCAGGCTGCGCTCGGCACCACCCAAATCGGGGTCGGCAAGGCCCTGACCGAGAAGCTGTTCATCACCGCGAACGCGGGCTTCTGCCTTCGCGGCGGTCAGGCCTTGAGCGCCCGCAACCTCGGCGCGACGCTGGAGTACCGGTTCCGGCCCGAGCTCCGGGGCCAGCTCTCCGCCGAGCCGGTGCAGGCCTGCCTGCCGCGCGGGGTGGATATCTTCGGCGTGCCGCGCCGCTATCAGTTCGGTGCCGAGTTGCGCTGGAACCGGGACTTCTGAGCCACCGATTACGCAGATTACGCGGATGGGTTCATCCACAGATTACGCAGATGACACGGATTCCGGAAACTCGGATTCAGAGGACGAATCCGTTCCATCTGTTTCATATGTGGGTAGTTCCAATCTGCGTAATCTGCGTAATCTGTGGATCAACCTTCAATCCGCGTCATCCGCGCCATTCGTGGATCACGCTCTTGACCTAACCCGCTAGATGACCCGCGCGCTGCTGATCGCCAATCCCGTCGCGGCGCGGACCCACCCGCGCACCGAGGAGCGGGTTGCCCAGCTGCTTCGGCGGGCGGGATGGGGGGTCGACCTCGCGCGCACCACCGCGCCCGGCGACGCCCGGGTGCTCGCGGCCCAGGCCGTCACCACGGGCGCCGAGGTGGTTGCCGTGTTCGGGGGCGACGGGACCACCATGCAGGCCGCGGCCGCGCTGGTCGGCACCGACGTGGCACTGGGGTTTCTCCCCGGCGGCACCGGCAACCTCCTGGCGGGGAATCTGCGGATCCCCACCAGCCCGATCCGGGCCGCGCGGGTTATGATCTCCGGCCGCCGGCGGCACGTGGACCTGGGCCGGGTTAGGCTGGGCGACGGAGCCGAGCACTACTTCGGGGTGGCCTGTGGTGCCGGGGCCGACGCCTGGGTGATGGGCGGCACCGCCGCGCGCGCCAAGCGGCGCTGGGGGATGTTCGCCTACGTGGGCACCACCCTCATGGTCCTCCCCAGGCTCCGCAACACCGAGTCCGTGATCAGGGTGGACGGCCAGGCCATCACCATGGACGCGGTGCTCATCCTGATCCAGAACTGTGGCGAGATCATTCCCCGCCGGCTCCGGATCCGTCCCGAGACTAACCCGCAGGACGGTCTCCTGGATCTGGTGGCCGTCTCGGCCGATTCGCCGTGGCAGGGATTCCGCCGGGTCTTCTGGATGCTGCGCCAGAGCTACCGGCATCAGGTGCCCGAGTCGCCTTATGTGCGCTACGCCCGCGGCACCCGGTTCAGCGTCGAGACCGCGGAGCCGCTGCCGGTGCAGTTCGACGGCGACCCGTGCGGTGTCACACCCTTTACAGCCGAGGTGGTCCCACGTGCTTTGACGGTGCTCACCGATTGACTAGATTCTTGACAGATGACCGATTGCGTCCTCCTCATCCACGACGACCAGAACCTCCTCCGCGCCCTGAGCGCCCGCCTGGAGCAGGCCGGGTCCCAGGTGTTTCGGGAAACCAGCGCGGACACCGGCTTGAAGGTCCTCGATCAGGCCCGTCCTGACGTCGTGTGCCTCGGCGTTCACCTCGCCGCGCCGGGTCTGGTGGAGAAGTTCGCCGGCCGCGACGCGGCGGTGCTGGCGTTCGGGAACGGGATCGACCCGGCGCTGGCCGCGCGGGTTATGAGCGCCGGAGTCTCCCGGGTGGTGGATCCGGGGAACGACGCCGATCTCTTCGCTTCACTGGTGCGCCAGAGCGCCGTCGAGGCCCGCCGCCGCCGGATCAGCGAGACGATCATCCGGGGCGGGGCGCCGTCCTATGGCCTCGAGTCGCTCGGCACCTCGCCCGCGATGCGGCAGCTCTCCCAACAGATTGGACTCCTCGCCCAGAACGAGCGGACCACTCTCCTCATCACGGGGGAGACCGGGGTGGGGAAGGCCTGGGCGGCTCGGATCATTCACGATCGCGGCGCGCGCGCGGGCAAGCCGTTCCTCGAGCTCCGGCTCACCGGGCAGCAGCCCGGATACCTCGAGTCGCTCATTTTCGGCCACGAGAAGGGTGCGTTCATCGAGGCGACCGAGCGCCGCCACGGGCTGCTCGAATTGGCCGACGGTGGAACGCTGCTTCTGCGGGAGATCGGCGAGCTGCCGGTCGAATTGCAGCCCAAGCTGCTCCGGGTGCTCGAGACCAAGACCTTCCGCCGGGTGGGCGGGACCCACGATATCGGGGTGGACACCCGGCTCATCGTGACCACCCGGAGGGACCTCACCCCCGATGTCGAATCCGAGCGGTTCCAGAAGGATCTCTTCTACCGGCTGAGCGTGATGCCGCTCGGGTTGCCGCCGCTCAGGGAGCGCAGCAACGACGACCGGCTCGCGATCTACCATGCGGTGCACCAGGAAGCCCGGGCGCTCTACCCCGAGGGGCCGCAGGTCATCGCGCCCGATGTGATCGGCCGGTTCCAGGACTACGGCTGGCCCGGGAACCTGCGCGAGATGCGCTGCGTGATCGAGCGGGCGATGGTGCTGGCGCGTGGCCAGCTCGCGATCGGGGTGGAGCATCTGCCGGGCGAGTTCCGGGCCCGCCCCGGGTTAGGGGACCGGCGGCACACCCCGATGAGCCTCGAGGACCTTGAGAAGCAGCACATCGAGCGCACCCTCCGCTACCACGGTGGCAACCGGACCCGCGCGGCGAAGGAACTCGGCATTTCCCGCGCGACCCTCATCAACAAGATCAAGCTCTATCAGATCCCCGCCTGAGATGTCCTCGCCGAAGCCTCCCGCCACCGACGCAATGATCTGCCGCTCCTGCGGCCGGGAAGAGCGCGCCTCAGAGGGCTATCCCTGCAAGCGCTGCGGGACCTTCATCTGCGTGATCTGCACCTTGCGTGGGATCGAGTTCTGCCGGGACTGTGCCGCGCAACCGGAAGCCGGAGCGTGAAGCGGAAGCTGATCCTCTTCGACATCGACGGCACCTTGCTGTTGAGCGCGGGCGCGGGGCGCCGGGCCATCAACATCGCGATCGCGGAGTACCTGGCCGCCGCCCTTCATGAGACAGCCGCCCCTCGGGCGCTCGGAGGGGTCTCCCCTCCCGGCGCAGCAATTCGCGCGACCGGGTCGGCTCCGTTCACCGCAACCAGCGCATTGAACGCGCGGTTCGGGGAGGCCCGGTCCTCGCGCCCTCCGCGAGCGTTTCAGGGCATTCGTTTCGACGGCAAGACCGACCCCCAGATCGTGACGGAGCTGCTGGCGGCCGCGGGTTATGACGTCACCCGTCCCGGGCTCGTCGCCCAGGTGCTCGACCGCTACGTGGCGCATCTCGAGCGGGACCTCGCAGTGAACGGGCATAAGGGGTACCTCATGCCGGGAATCCCGACCCTGCTCGACGCGCTGGAGGCGGACCAGGGCGTGGTGCTGGGTCTCCTCACCGGCAACGTGCGGCTCGGCGCCCGGCTCAAGCTCCGCGCGGTGGGGCTCGACCCGGAGCGGTTCAGCGTCGGCGCGTTCGGCTGCGATCACGCCGACCGGCCCATGCTCCCTCCCATCGCCGCAGGGCGGGCCGAGGCGATCTTCGGGAGAAGGCCTGACGGTCGGGAAGTAGTGGTTGTGGGAGACACTCCCGCCGACGTCCAGTGCGCTGTCTCGATCGGGGCGAAGACCGTGGCAGTGGCCACCGGGAGTTACCGGATCGAGGAGCTTGCTGCGGCGGGCGCGGATCACGTGTTCGCGGACTTCACCGACACGGCCCGCGCGCTGGAGGCGATGCTATCCTAGAAACCGAGCTCAAGGCGGTCGTGCCTGACCCGGCCGCCGTGCGGGCGAGGTTGCTCGGCGCAGGGGCACGGGTGGAGTTTCGGGGAATGATGGTGGACCGGCGATACGATCGGGATGGCGAGCTGCTCGCCAAGGACCACGTGGTGCGGCTCCGGGAGTATCGTTCGGAAGACGGCAGCAGCGAGTTTCGCTTTTCCTGGAAGGGACCCACCGGCGTTACCTCGCAGGGATACAAGAGCCGCAGGGAGCTCGAGTTTTCGCTTCGGCCGATGACCCCGTCGGCGTCGGCGGAGGACCTGCTCGCCGCGCTGGGCTTCGAGCTCTTCCAGCAGATCGATCGCTGGGTCGAGATCTCCGGCTTGGCGAGCGCCGTGGTGCGGCTCGAGTGGTATCCCCGGATGGATGTGCTGGTCGAGGTCGAGGGTGACGAAGCGGGGATCGAGCACGCGTTACGGGTTATCGGCCTTCCCCGCTCGGCATACTCAGCAGAAGCGCTTCCCGCCTTCGCCGCGCGCTTTGGTAGTCGCACGGGTACCCCGGCCGCTCTGAGTCTGGCCGAGCTGGGTACCGGCGTCCCTACCTGGGAGCACCGGTGACGTGAGTTCATCAACCGCCCAACCGCCCAGCCGCCCAGCCGCCCCGAGCACCGAGCTCGGCCCCATGCTCGGCCGTCTCTTCATGCCGCCGGATCCGAGCGCGCCGGTCGAGCGTTTGCTTGGGCCGGTGCGGCTCGGGCTCCTCACCGGGATATTCGAGCGCACCGGCTGGCTCTCCAACTGGGAGAAAGCGGTCGCTGCGGCCGAGCAGGGCGTGTCGGCCGAGATCGAACGACGGCTGCGCGAAGCGGCGGCGATTTCCCGCTATCCAGCGCGCCGCTTGAGCGCCGAGCTACCGGCCGCCGACGACCGGCGGGTGTTGCAGGCCCGGCTCTCGGCGGCGGGAATCGGGTTCGAGGAGGCGGTGGCGCGGCTCGAGGCCGGGTTAGGAACCGCGTTCGAGGCAGAGCGGGTTAGGCTTGCCTGCGGCGAGCTCCAAGCGTCGTGGTCGCGCCTGATCGAAACCGCGGGTGCGGAGCTGGCCCGGTGGGACGTGCGGGCCGCCGCGATCCGTTCCTGGCGGCGTCCCTGGTGGCCGCTGGCGACCGCTACCGGGCTGGTCCTCGCCGGCGCGATATGGCTCGGTCTGGTACTCGGCGGCTACCTCGACGTGCCGGGCTGGTTGCGGCCGTTCGCCGAGTGGGTCTGGAGTTGGTAATCAGACCGATTGCTCCTCGCCGGCGTGGCCCCACCCTTTCAGGATCACCCCGAACCTCTCGCGGGAGGATGCCCCTCAGCGAGGATCGAGCCGAGTGCTTGCGCTCATCGCGGCCTGAAGCGCGGCGTCCTCGACCCGGCCGGCCGCGAGCGCTGCAGCGGTCAGCCAGAGCTGTGATCCTAACTCGAAGATCACGGTGCGCTGCATGTCGTCGTCGGTCTCGACGGTGAAGGCAGGCACCACCAGGACAACTTCCACTTGGTTGTCGCTCCCCCCGATGGCCAGGGTCAGGTCACTCGTCAGCGTGGTCCCTCCTACCGTGGATCCTGCCTGGAGGCGAGCCGTCACGCCGTTCAATACCAACCTAACCCGCGTGTAGGAACCCGCCGGGGCATCCTCCTCCCCATGCACGGTCGTCGAGGTGCCGGTCCCTTGCAGCGTGACCGTGATTCCGTTGGGCGAGCCGAGGTCCACCCAGGTCACGCCGTCTGCCGACAGTGAGGCGAAGATATTTCCCTGGAGCGTGCCGACAACCGTGGCCTGACCGGTCGGGGTGTCCTGGATGATCGCTTCCGCTCGGCCGGTGTCCGAACCGGTTGTTTCGTTACAGGCGGTCAGAATCGCAGCGCCGATCATGAAGCCGGGAATAAATGAGAGTCTCACCGCGCTTCTCCCATGTGGTTGAATTCACCAAAGGAGACGCGCGAGAGCCCGGGAAGACCACCAGACGCTCAGTGCAGGTTGTGTCGCGCTAGGGGCTCAACCTCAGCGATTGTCGCTCCCCATGCGATACGACACCTTCCACTCGCCCCCGGATGGGCGCTGGAGGAGATCGAAATACTTGGTCTCGAAGGGAACCGGATCGCCACCCGCTTTGGGGATGCGCTTGCCCCAGCGTGAGCCACGATAGATCACGAGATCGGGCGAGAGGAATCGGATCTCGTCTACCCTGATGCCTTCGGGCACCACGGAGTACGTTGCCTCGGCGCGGGTGCGGCGCTGCCACTCCGCGATCGCCTCGCGGCCCTGGACCGGCATGCCGTTGGGCGGCAGGACCATTCCGTCCGGCGCATAGAAGCCGGCGTACCGCTCGGGGTCCTGCGAGGCGGGACCGAACCAGGCGGCGTAGAACGCGCGTACCGATGCGGTATCGGTGGCGGACTGCGCCTCGACAGCGGTTTGGAGGGTCGTGAGCAGCAGGCCGAGGACCGTAATCATCGAGCGCATGCTCATGAGATTACCCTAGGCGTGACGGGCCTCGAAGATGTTGCGATCCAGCCATTCGGTGAGAGCGGCGATCAGTGAATCGGCATCCTCATCGGCGCGTTGGGGAAAGACGGGCCATCGCTTGCCGGCGCACATGAGGAACCAGGTGGCCGGCCGGGCCGCTTCGCCGGTCCGGGGATTGGCCTGGCAGGCGTCGTAGGAGACGAAGTGAAATGAACGGCCGCGATGCACCACGTAATGTTGGTCTGTCTTATAACTGCTCATTGCTAAGTCTCCCGATGAGCCGAATGAAGGCGGCGGAGGCCCGGCGGAGGCTGGGATCTCGTCGGGGCTCATGGAATATAGTCGCGGGGGGCCCTGGAGATCGCATTGGCCTGGCCGGCCACCCCATCGGGTTAGCGCGGCCTAACCCGCAGCGGGGCGCTATCGAAGGGGACTGAGCGCGCGGTCGAGGGGCGGACCCGCCATCGGGATTGAGCCGGCGTTCAGAACCTTCCGCGCCCGGCTAGCGGCCAGATTCCATTCGAACCAGGTTGGTTGCCGACCTTCGTTACGCGCGGCAAATCGCTCCCGCATGGCGCGCAGGATGTCGGAGCGCATCGGTTCGGGGAACGAAGGGAGCCGCTCCGCGATCGCCGGGATCGCGTCAGGCGACAGATCCCGCGTCAGATAGACGGCGTCGAGCTTCCCCGTACTCGCGAAGCGGTCCAGGTTCCGGTTCGCGATCCAGGCCTCGTGGTTCCAGTAGATGAGCGCGATGAAGAGGATCGTGGCCGCCGCCGCGGCGCGGCGAAAGAGCCGGCCCGCATCGAAGTCGCCGGCGACCTCGAGTGCGAGCAGGGCCAGGCCCACCGCGACCGCGAGCATGTAGACCTGGGCATACAGCCTCGCCGTGGTGAATCCGTAGGCCGCCTCGTACAGCCACACCCGGCGGAAGGCGGAGCCGAGCAGCAGCAGCACCGCCGCGATGACGGCGAAGGTCAGCAGGCGCAGGATGCGCTCCCGCCCATCGTCATTCCCATATCGCTCCGAGACCACGATGAGCAGCGCGCTCACCGAAGCGACGACGGAGAGCTCGCCGAACCCACGCCGGGCATACTCGGCGAAGGTCATCCCGGAGGCGGGGATTCGGGGGAGGTTGCCAAAGAGATAGCCCAGCTGAAGCGCCAGGAACAGCCAAAACAGCGCCGCGACGCCGGCGAGCAGGATGACGCGCTCGGTCGATCCCAACCATCGGTTGGGAGTCTTGCTCTCCATCGCCGGGGAGCTTCCCGACTCGATTGACGCGTAGCCATAGGCACCGAGCACCACCACGAGAAGGGCCAGGAAGAACACCACGCGCGGCACGAATTCCCAGCTTGCGACGAGGTCTCGGACCGCGTCCCGCCACGTCGCGAAGACGGGATCCGCTCCCGCGAGCAGCAGCGCGAAGCCGACCAACACCGGCAGGGTGATCGCGAGGCCCCGGACCCAGGCCCGAGCCCGGGTCGACCGGATGAGGTTGGTAGCTTCGACGCTGCGGCGCATCGCCTGAACGATCGCGTTCCTGAGTGCCACGAGCGGCGCGGTCGCGGCGAAACGGGCGGTGATCGATCGGGGAGAAAGGCCGGCGGTGAGCAACATCTGGATGGCCAGGAAGAACACGACGGCCAGGCAGATCAGCACCCACAGGGGCTGACTGGCAGTCACCGCCGCTGCTCCGGCACTCACGATTGCCGCGCCGCCCAGGATCAGCACGGACCGCGGAGGATGGCCGCGCGGTCGGGAAAACCAGAGCAGTCCGGCCCCGGCCGCGCCGGTCCACAGGACCCAATTGATCCCGGGCAGGGCATCGTACAGCATCCAGGTTCCGAAGCCCGCCACCGCTGCCGCCGTGGCCCAGAGCAGCCTGGGCTTGCGCTTTACCGCACCCGATGACGGGCTCGAATCCGGAGATCTTTCGCTCATGGTCGAACATTCGCAAAGTCGCTGATTCTTGTCAAGTACTTTGCTATACAAAGTTTAGCGCTCCGCTGGGTGCGTGGCTCCCGCCCCTTGGCACGGTTCCCCCATATCATTGGAATCTCCGCTGCCTATCAGGTCCCGGTGTTTGATCCCTCACCCGGACCTAGGAATTCCGATTCTTCTAGTCTAGTTTCCCGAGCGCATGTCTTTCGTTGCCGTTCTCGTCGGGCTCCTCTTCGGTAATGGCCTGACAACCCATACGCTCAGCAGCCAGGTCGCCGGGCGCCGGGCGCCGAGCGCCGAGCAACCAGCCGTCCAAGCGCCTAATGGCTCAACCGCCCAACCGCCGGTAGTCGAAGCCGCCCGTCGGCTTGCTGCCATGGCCAGCCTCGCCGCCGAGGAATACCGACTCGGCGTCCGCAATGGCCGCGTCATCGCGGAGCCCGAGGTCGAAGAGGCGCGGCTCTTCCTTGCCGAAGCGCGCCGCAACGCCCTCCTCCTCCCCGCGGGTTATGCCGATCGCAGCGTTGCCGGTGTGGACCGCCTCATCGCGATGGTGCAGCGCATCGCCGAGCCGGATTCGGTCGCTCGCGGGGTCAAGGACCTGGTCGAGGGACTCGCCCGCGACCTCGGCATCACCCTCGACGAGATCCCCGCCGAGCTGCCGTCGCTGGCCCGCGGGCGCGAGGTGTACCAGACGAACTGCGCCGCGTGTCATGGGGCGACCGGCCGTGGGGATGGCCCGGTGGCCGCGACTCTCTCCCCCCGCCCGGCCGATCTCGCCAATCCCGCTGCCCTCCTCGCGAGTTCCCCGCTCGATTTCTACCGTCGCATCACGGTCGGTGTCGCCGGCACCGCGATGGCTCCCTACGAGCACTCGCTGTCCGCCGAAGACCGCTGGGCGGTCGCGCTCTACACCTCGGCCCTGCGCCTGCCCCGCCCAGCGAGCGTTGGACGGCTCCCCGATTCGCTCCGCACGTTCTCCACCACCGCGCGGATGACCGACGCCGACGTGCTGGCCGCGTTCGGACCTGGCGCCACGATGGCGCAGGTCGCGGCGGTGCGCATCCTCCCGGGCGAGCGCGCGATGAACGTGGCCGCCGTCTTCGCGGAGGTACGGCGCGAGCTGGACAGTGCGATCGGCCTGGCTCGCGCGAGTCATCCGGAAGAAGCGCGCGCCATGGCGATGGATGCGTATGTCACCTTCGAGCGGGTGGAGCGCGATCTCCAGATCAAGGACCCCGCGCTCACCGCCGACATCGAGGCCGCTTTCTCCAGCCTGCGCACGCGCGCGGGATCGGGCGCCTCGGCGGAACAGTTGGCGGGAATTCGCACCAGTCTCGCGGCCGCGCTCGAGCGCGCCGAGCGCACCATCGGCGACCGGCCGTCCCGAGCCGGTCTCCTCATGCAGTCGCTCGTGATTCTGGCGCGCGAAGGTCTCGAGGCGATCCTCATCATCGGTGCGCTCATGGCGTTCCTGGTGCGGACCGGAAACACCCATCGCCGGCGGGACATCCACCTCGGCGTCGGCGCGGCGATCGTGCTCAGCCTCATCACCGCCGCGGCCATCGAGACCGTGTTTGCGCTCTCGCCGCGCCACCAGGAAGCGCTCGAGGGCGGGGTGATGCTGGTCGCCGCCGCGACCCTCTTCTACGTGAGCTACTGGCTGCTCTCCAAGCTCGAAGCCGCCAAGTGGACCAGGTTCGTCAAGAGCCGGATGGAGCACGCCCTAACCCGCGGCTCCGCGCTGGCGCTTGCCTCGGTGGCGTTCCTCGCGGTCTATCGGGAAGGGTTCGAGACCGTGCTGTTCTATCAGGCGCTGGCGGTGTCCGCCCGCGGCCTGGCCGGAGGGTGGCTCCCGATCGTCGCCGGAATCCTGCTCGCTTCGGTGGTACTCGCGATCGTCTATCTCGCGGTCAACCGGTTCGGGGTGCGGCTCCCGCTCCGGTCCCTCTTCGGGGTGACCGGCACGCTGCTCTACGCGATGGCCTTCATCTTCGCGGGGAAGGGTATCGCCGAGCTCCAGGAATCCGGCGCCGTAGGGCTGACGCCCCTCGTCGGGGCGCCCAGGATTCCCGGGTTAGGCATCTATCCCACGGTGGAGTCGCTGGCGGTGCAGGGAGCGCTGCTCGGGTTGGCCCTGATTGCGGTGGCGTGGGTGTGGGGGGCGAATAGGGCGAACCGGGCGAACCGGACGAACGAGGCGCTCCGAGCGAACGAGGCGAGCCGGGCCGAGCCGCCGAGCCGTCCAGCCTTCGAGCCGTCCAGCCGCGATCTTCTCCGCTCGATCGAACGCATCGAGGCCGACCTCGCCGAGGTCCGTGCCGAGCTCGAGCGGATGCGGGCGCGGGTTAGGCCGGACGAGCCGGAGCCCGGGCGGAAGCGGAAGCCCGAGCCGCACTGAGCGAAGCCCCGGGCTCCACCGCCGAGCTCCGCCAGGCCCTCATCAGGATCACGCCGAGGATGACGATTCCGGCGGCGGTGGCTTGTGCCAGGGAGACATCGCCGAAGATCCGGTCTTCCTTGGCGCGAATGAACTCGATCAGGAACCGCTCGATTCCCGCCAGCACGAGGTAGAGCCCGAAGAGCCAGCCGGTCCCCCGCGGGTGTTTCCGGAGCTGCCACAGCACCATGAACACCCCGATCATGATCGCGGTCTCGAACAACTGGGTGGGATGGACCGCGACGAGGGTCTCAGGGGTGGCGCCCGGCGGAATCGGGATGCCGTAGCTCGTCGCAAGGGAACCGGCGGTGGTGGGCGGTAATCCCTGGGGGAACTGCACGCCCCAGGGCGCGGTCGTAGGGACGCCGTAATCGTCGCCCACCATGAAGCACCCGATCCGGCCGAGCGCGTAGGCCGCGGCGAGCGCGGGTGCCGTGATCTCCAGGGTCCATCGGGTCGGCACCTTGAGCCGCCAGCCGTTCGCCAGCACGGCGATCGTCCCGCCGATGAACCCGCCGTACCATACCAGTCCCCCGCGGGAGAACAACGAGTTCCAGTCACCCACCTCCACGACGTACCAGAGCTTGGCGCCGACGATGCCTCCGATGACCGCCGCCACCGTGATGTCCGCGGCGTACTCGTGCCGCCAGCCGCGCTTGCGCAGGTTGCGATCGATGAGCCAGCCTCCCACCAGGAAGCCGGCCATCATCATGATCCCATAACCCGTGATGTTGAGCGGGCCGAGCTGAAGGTTGAAGGGATAGACCGTCGTCATGACGACAGGTGAGAGGTGAGAGGTGAGAGGTGAGAGGTGTCAGGGGCCAGGAGGCCGGGCAGCGGGGCGCTGTCGAAGGGCTCGAGATCGAGACCCGAGGTTTCGCCCTGGGAGAGACGCCACGTGCCCGCCGCCGCGATCATCGCCGCGTTGTCGGTGTTGAGCCGGGGCGAGGCGACCACCACCCGCGCTTCTCTCTCCAGCCGCTCGGTGAGCGCCGCGGCCAGGGTGCGATTGCAGGCAACCCCGCCGCCTATCATCGTGAGGTCCCGCCCGCGGTCACGCACCGCACGTGCCGTCTTCTCTACCAGCACTTCGACGATCGCGTCCTGGAAGTCGCGCGCGAGGTCGTCCCGGTCGGCATCGAGATCGGCGCTCGCCCGCACCGCCCGGAGCACCGCGGTCTTTAACCCGCTGAACGAGAACGCGTAACCACCTCCCTCGCGCAGCATGGGCCGGGGGAAGTCGAAGCGGCCCGGCTTGCCCTGGTGCGCGAGCTTCTCCACCTGCGGTCCGGCGGGATAATCCAGGCCCAGGAGCGTGCCCACCTTGTCGAAGGCCTCGCCCGCCGCGTCGTCCTGGGTCTCTCCCAGGAGCGTGTAGTGGCCCCACGCCTCGACATCGAGCAGCAGGGTATGCCCGCCGCTCACCAGCAACCCGATGAACGGCGGCTTGAACCCGGCGTCCTCCAGGGTCGGGGCGAAGAGGTGGCCTTCGAGATGATGCACCCCGATGAGCGGCTTGCCTAACCCGTAGGCGAGTCCCTTCGCGTACATGAGCCCGACCAGAAGCGAGCCGATGAGCCCGGGGCCCGCGGTCACCGCGATTCCGTCGAGCTGGGAGAGTCCCACGCCGGCCTCGGCCAGGGCGCGCTCCACCACCGGCCCGATGGTCTTGAGGTGAGCCCGGCTCGCGAGCTCGGGCACCACGCCGCCAAAGACCCGGTGCACGTCCTGCGAGAGGATGACCAGGCTCGCGAGCCTAACCCGCTCCCCCCGCCCCTCCTCGGCGTCCCGGCGCAGGACCGCGGCGGAGGTCTCGTCGCAGCTCGTTTCGATGCCGAGGATGTAGCTAGTCACCGCCGAGCAGATCGGCCACGATGCGCTGGTTGGCGGGCGAGCTCCACGGATGGGGACCGATCACCTTCTTCACGATCACGCCATCCCGGTCGAGCAGGAACGTCTCGGGTACCCCGGTGGTCTGATAGATAGTCTGGATCCGGCCGTCGGGATCGTGCAGGATGTCAAAGCTGAGGCCGAACTCCTCGACGAAGGCGCGCACGTCGTTGCCGTTGCCTTCATCGATGCTCACCGCGACGACCCGCAGGCCCTTGGGCGAGAGCTCCTGGTAGAGCCGCTCGATCGCGGGCATCTCCTCCCGGCAGGGCGCGCACCAGGTCGCCCAGATATTGACGAGCGTCACGTGCCCCTCGTACTGCCGATGGAAGGAAATGGTGTCGCGCTGGACCAGCCGGACCGCCTCGAAGTCGGGCGCCTTCTTGCCGACCTCGACGCCTTCCGGGTGCGGCCCGAACTTGACCAGCACGAACGCGCCCAGCCCGAGGCCGGCTACGATCGTGCCCACCAGCGTCCACTGTCTCCGGTTATTGATCGGTCTCGTCATCTTCCCTTGCCGTCCTGCCATCTGTCAAACCGGCGTTTGGCATGCCTCCTTCAGCTTCACCACTGCGCGTCCGGGATCCGGCGCTCCGAATACTGCCGTGCCCACGACGAACGTATCCGCGCCGGCGTCCCACGCGCGGCGGATCGTCTCGACCGTGATCCCGCCGTCCACTTCCAGCGTGGCGGGGCTGTTGCGCCGGGTGAGCAGTTGCCGGACCCGGCGGATCTTGTCGGTCCCCGCTTCAATGTAATCCTGTCCGCCGAAGCCGGGGTTCACCGTCATGACGAGCACCAGATCGACCTCGTCGAGCACTTCCTCGATGAGCGCGAGGGGCGAGGCGGGGTTCAGGGCGAGACCCGCTTTCATCCCCCGCTCGTGAATCCGGGCCAGGTGGCGGTCCACGTGGATCGTGGCCTCGGGATGAAAGGTGAAGTTGGCGACCCCGAGATCGGCATACTCCTCGAGGTAGCGCTCGGGTTCCACCACCATCAGGTGCACGTCGAGGGGCAAGCGGGTTAGGCGGCCCAGTGCGCGGATCACCGGCGCCCCGAAGGTCAGGTTGGGCACGAACCGCCCATCCATGACATCGACATGGAGCCATTCCGCGCCGCCCTGCTCGACCTGGGCAATCTGCTCGGCGAGCCGGTCCAGGTCGGCGGAGAGGACGGAAGGGGCGATCCGCGGCGTCATTGGCTGATCACAATATGCACTCGTGCGCCTCTCGGGCTCCTCATGCCGGCCGCGGGCCGCTGATCCACCACCGTCCCGAGCGGCCGGTTCCTAACCCGGCGCGTGCTGATCGTGCCGAGTTTGAGGCCGGCGTCCTCGAGGCGTTGCCGGGCTTGCTCCTTCTCGAGGCCCATGAGGTCCGGAACCTGAATGTCGGCGAGGCCGCGGCTCACCACCAGGTCGAGCGTGCTTCCCGGGGGACGGCCGCTCCCGGCGGCGGGGCGGGTTGCGATGACCACGCCCGCTTCGGTGGCGCTCACGAGACTATCCACGCTCCCGATCCGTAACCCGGCGGCGCGGACCACCAGCCGGGCCGACTCGAGGTCGAACCCGACCACGTCGGGGACCGCGACCGGGGCCGGCCCGCTGCTCAGGGTGAGCCGGACCGCCGAGCCGGCTGCCAAGGCCGTGCCCGGCGGAGGATCCTGCCAGAGCACGTGACCGGTTGGGATCCCGGGATCGGGCTCGGGACTCTCCAACCTAACCCGGAACCCCTGCTCCTCGAGCCCCCGCTGCGCCTCGTCGAGTGGGAGACCGATGAGCCGGCCGACCGCCTGCTCCTTGGGGAGAATGGGAGCCGGATAGGCGATCCAGGTGATCAGGTAGCCCACCGCCACCGCGGCGGCCAGGAGGATACCGGTGCGCAGCCGGTTCCGGCCGGCGACCGTGGCGGGGCCGAGCCTAACCCGGTATCTCGGTGCTCGGTGTTCGGTGCTCGGCACTCGGCGCTCTGCACTCGGCACTCGGCGCTCGGCAGTGCTCGATTCGGACATCATCAGCTCGTCCGGCGGAGGCGAGCGGCGTAACCGCCGTCAGTGCCGTGCCGGTGCGGCAACAGAACCAGATCACCCGCCGCCGTGAGCAACTCGGCGGGAACCGGGTTAGGCAGAGGCGGCTCCCGCCGAAAGCGCGGGTCCGCGGCAAGGAACGCTTCAACCTGCAATTCGTTTTCCTCGGGCTCGAGCGAGCAGGTGGAGAAAACTAACAACCCGCCGGGCGCGACCACGTCCGCCACCACGTGAAGGAAACGAGCCGCCTGGGCCGCAAGCATTTCGAGCCCCTCGGGGGTAACCCGCCAGCGCGCATCAGGGTGCCGGGCAAATACGCCGGTGCCGAGGCAAGGAACGTCGAGCAGGACGACGTCGCAGGGCCGGACCGGCGGCGCCGCCGCATCGGCCGCGAACACTGCTACCGGTCCCTGGCTCGCCCGCTCGAGATTGTTTCGCATTCTTCTCACCCGGCCCGGATTCCGGTCCGCGGCAGCGATGAACCGGGCCGAGGCCGAGAGGGCGAGAGCCTTCCCACCCGGGGCGGCGCAGGCATCGAACACCGTCGCGTTGGGCGGGATTGCGGCATATCGGATCACCAGCGCCTGGGCCGGGTCCTGGACATACCACGCACCCGATGTGAAGCCCGGCAATTCCGGGGGCCGAACCCCGCGCAGCGCGATCCCCGCGCTGAATGGTGCGGTCTGCCAGGCGACCCCCACGGCATCGAGCGCCGCAGTGACGGCCGCAGCGGTCCAGCGCGCTGGCTGGATCACCAGTGCTGGACGCTGGTTGTTGGCACTCAGCAGCTGTTCGGTTTCCTCCCTACCGAAGCGTGCCATCCAGCGTTCCACGAGCCAGGTAGGATGCGAGAAGGCGGCCGCTAGCGAATCGGGAGTGGGGAGTGGCTCCCCACTCCCCATTCCCCTTTCTGCCACCTTCCGCAACACCGCATTCACAAACCCGCCCACCCGCGCTCCGCCAAACCTTCGCGCCAGGGTGACCGAAGTATCCACCGCCGCATGCGTCGGGACGCGCTCGAGAAACAGAAGCTGGTAGGCGCCGAGCCGGAGGATGTCGAGCAGATCGTCGCGGACTCCGGTGGTCCCGCGCTCCAGGTACGGGGTCAGCGCGCGGTCCAGCACGGCCTGCCGGCGGAGCACGCCGGCCGCGATTTCGTGGGCGAGGGAGCGGTCAGCCTCGGCGAGCCCGCCTAAGGCGCGGGTTAGGGCACGATCGAGCGGGACGCCGCGGCGGAGGGCGTGAAGGACCCGCCACGCGGCGGCCCGGGGGGCGAGGCCCGGCGTCGCCACACCGCTACGACACCATTCCGGTCACGGGGGACGAGGGCACCGCAACCTCTCGTTTCGGCATCCGGCCGGCGAGGTAGGCGAGCCGGCCCGCTTCGGTGGCGTGGCGCATTGCCGTGGCCATGGCGACCGGGTCGTTCGCCTCGGCGAGCGCGGTATTCATCAGGATCCCATCCACGCCCTGCTCCATCACGAGACAGGCATCCGACGCGGTGCCCACCCCGGCATCCACGATCACCGGCACCGAGAGGCGGCTCTTGATGGTGCGGATCGAGTACGGGTTCAGCAATCCTAACCCGCTCCCGATGGGCGAAGCGAGCGGCATCACCGCGGCGCAGCCGGCCTCCTCCAGCCGGAGCGCGGTGACTAGGTCGTCGTTGCTGTAGGCCAGCACCTGGAATCCCGCTTTGACCAGCGTCCGGGCGGCCTCGAGCAGGCCCGCCACGTCGGGGAGCAGGGTGGCCTGGTCGCCGATCACCTCGAGCTTGATGAAATCGTTGAAGCCGGCCTCCCGGGCGAGGCGGGCGTAGCGCACCGCGTCCTCCGCAGTGTAGCAACCCGCGGTGTTGGCCAGCAGGAAGAACTTCGAAGGATCGAGGTGATGGAGGATCCCGGTCTCCTTCCGGCGGTCGAGATCGATCCGCCGCACCGCGACGGTGACGCAATGCGCGCCCGATGCTTCGATCGCGGCAACCATTTCCGCGTTGCTGCGATACTTTCCGGTTCCCACGATCAGGCGGGACCGGAAGGTCTGGCCGCCGATCACCAGCGGCTCATCCACGGCCGCCGCGCGCTCCACTACCGAAGTCATGTCATCCTCCTCCCACGAAGTGCACCAGCTCGACCGTGTCGCCATCCCTGAGCCGGGTTCCCCCAAGGGCAGGCCGGCGGACGATCTGCCGGTTGAGCTCCACGACTACCTCGCGAGGGTCGAGGTCGAGAGTGGCCAGCAGGTCCGCCAGCGTCAGGGGTCCGGCGACTCGCCGGGACTCCCCGTTCAGCGTGAGGATGAGCTCGGACGGCTGGACGGCTGGACGGCTCGACGGCTCGGCGCTCGGCGCTCGGCGCTCGGCCCAGGGAGCAAGCAGCGCTCGAACGGCCTCGGCGGTCTCCCGAATCGACGCCACGTCCCAGATGGCCGAGATTGCGGCGACGCCGTAGGCGCCGGCAGCACGGGCCCGGGCGGCGCGCTCGGGCGTGATGCCCCCGATCGCGATCACCGGCTTGCCTAACCCGGCAATCTCCGCGAGCCAGTCGAGCTCCCGGGCCGGGCGGCCCGGGTGGCTCGTGCTCTCGAACACGTTGCCCGCCACCAGGTAGTCGGCCCCTCCGGCGATCGCTTGCTCCGCCTCGGCGGGGTCGTGAATCGACACACCGATCCAGCCCTTTCCTAACACGCTCCGCGCATCGACGGGCGACAAATCCTCGCGGCGCAGCTGGACGCCATCGGCACCGACCACGCGGGCCAGGTCAGGCCGCGCATGCACGACCACGGCGGCGGCTCGGGACCCGGCGCTCGGCGCTCGGCGCTCGGCAACCGCTCGGATGGTCGCCTCCGCGAACCGGGCAAGCTCGGCGGTCGTCGATCCCGGTGCGCGCACGACAATCGCCGCCTGATCACCGATGTCGGCGATCGTGCGCGCGCGGTCCAGGTAGTCCGGCGCCCGGCAGATCGCGTCCGTCGTCATGCAAAACAGTCGCGGCAGCTCCTTCATTCCAGCACGTCTCCCTGGTTCGGCCCCCGGCCCCGGCACCAGGCCTCCCCGCTCATCCGGGCCCGGCCGGCTGGCTGCACTTCTGCAATCTCGACAACTCCCTTGCCGCACGCCACTCGCAGCGGGCGAGTCGAAATCACCTCGCCCGGCTCGCCCGCGCTGTCTTCCTTGAGGACGGTGGGACGGAAGAGCTTCGCCTCGGTTGCGTCCCAGGTGGTCCAGGCTCCCGGCTCGGGATCGAACGCGCGGACTCTGCGGGCCACCGCGGCGGCAGTTTCGGTCCAGATAAGCCGGGTGAGCTTCCGGTCGATCTTCTTGGCGAGGGTGGCGAGCGCCGGGTCTTGCGCCGTTGGCACCAGTCGCCCCATCTGCATCAAGGCGATGGTCTCGACCAGCGTCTCCGCGCCGAGCCGTGCCAGTCGCTCGGCGAGCTCTCCGGCGGTTTCGTCGGCACCGATCGGGGTCACGGCCTGCCGGAGAATCGGCCCGCTGTCCATCCCCTGATCCATCTGGATGACGGTGATCCCGGTATCGGCGTCACCGCGCAGGATGGCCCAGTTGATCGGCGCCGCGCCGCGGAGCTCGGGAAGGAGCGACGCGTGCACGTTGATCATGCCGCGCGCTGGTATCGCGAGCACCTCCGGGCGGATGATATGCCCGTACGCCACCACCACGCCGAGCTCGGGTTGCCAGTGCCGAAGGGCCTGGAGGAACACGTCGCCCACCGGGCGTTCGGGTTGCAGGACCGGAAGCCCATGGTGCTCGGCCACCCGCTTCACCGGCGGCGCGACGAGCGTCGAACGGGAACGGCCCTGCGGCTTGTCCGGTTGGGTAACGACTCCGGCGATCGTGGCCCGCTCCGCGACCAGCGCCTCCAGGCTCGGCACCGCGAACTCGGGGGTGCCGAAGAAGACGATGCGCATTCAGCGGCGCCGGGAGGCCGGCTCCTTCTCGAGCGTCTTGATCAGGCCAACGTCCTGGTGCTCCCGCTTCCAGCGGGACACCAGGAGCTGGCGCTTCAGGGCGCTCAGGTGATCGAGGAAGAGGATCCCGTCGAGGTGATCGATCTCGTGCTGGATCGCTCGGGCCAGTAACCCGCTCGCTTCCCGGCGATATGACTTCCCGTCCCGGTCGAGCGCTTCGAACACGATCTTCTCGGGCCGGGTGACCTCGGCGTAGGCATCGGGCACCGAGAGGCAGCCTTCCTCTTCGCGTGAGCTGCCTTCGGCGCTGAGAATGACCGGGTTCACCAGCGCGAGCCGCTCGCCGTCCACGCCGACCACCGCGACTCTGCGCGTTATGCCGACTTGATTGGCCGCCAGTCCAACGCCCTTGGCCACGTCCATGGTCTCGAAGAGATCGTCGATGAACTGGCGGATCTCCTGCTCCACCTGCGCCACCTCTTCGCTGCGCTGCCGCAGCACTGGGGAGCCGAAGAGGTGGATGTCGTGCACCGCCATGTCAGGCCTGCGGGCTTACCGATTCGCCGACTCGCACGATGCGGCTGCGCTCCACGAGGAGCGTCGAGCTCCCGCTCTCGATGGTGATCCGGTCGTCCTTGATGTCCTTCACCTTGCCGATGATCCCGCCCGCGGTGGTGACGTCGTCGCCCTTCTTGAGCTGGCCGAGAATCGCCGCGTGGCGTTTGCGTGCCTGCGACTGGGGCCGGATCAGGAGGAAGTAGAAGATGAGGATGATCGCGGCGAACTGCAGGATCAGCATGGTGACGCCGGCGCCGGCGCTGCTGCCCTGGGGCGCGATCAGACTCGCGAGGATGCTGGTCATGGGCGGGGGTCCTCTCGTCCGGTATAGCGTTCGAGCCAGTCGCGGCTCCAGCGCTCGAACTCTCCGCGTTGAATCGCCGCGCGGGCCTGCTCGCCGAGTCGCACCAGGAACCGCACGTTGTGGAGCGACACCAGGCGGAGACCGAGCATTTCCTCCGCGACGAACAGGTGGCGCAAGTATCCCCGGGAGAACCGGCCGCAGGTCGCGCAGTCGCAGTCGGGATCGAGCGGTTGGTCCGAGCTGCGGTGCGCCGCCTTCCGGATGTTGACCCGGCCCGCCGCGGTCCAGGCACTGCCATGGCGCCCGTTCCGGGTCGCGGCGACGCAGTCGAACAGGTCCATTCCCCGCGCGATTCCCTCGAGCAGGTCCTCCGGGAATCCTACGCCCATAAGATAACGAGGCATCTCGACGGGCAGCCCGTCGGCGAGCGTCTCGAGGATGCGGTACATGACCGGCTTGGGCTCGCCCACGGACAGACCGCCGATCGCGATACCGGTCCAGGGTCCCCGTGCCAGCGTTCCGTCGAGCGAGCGGCGGCGGAGATCGTCGTGGATGCCGCCTTGTACGATCGGCCAGGTCGTCTGAGGGGATTGGGGATTCCCCATTCCCTTATCGACGAGCTCACGGTGTTTCTGCTTGCAGCGATCCAGCCACCGGAGCGTGCGTTCCATTCCCGCTTCCGCCAGCTCACGCGATGCCTGACCCGGCACCACGTGATCGAACGCCATGGCGACGTCGGCGCCCAGGGCCCACTGGATTTCGATCGAGCGCTCGGGGGTGAGGGTGTGGGCCGAGCCGTCGATGTGGCTCGTGAACAGCACGCCATCTTCGTTGATGGTGCGGAGGCCCGCCAGCGAGAACACCTGGAACCCGCCCGAGTCGGTGAGCATCGGTTTGGTCCAGGTGGTGAACCGATGCAGCCCGCCGAGGGCGCGGATGGTCTCGGCGCCGGGACGGAGGTGCAGGTGATAGGTATTGGCGAGCATGATCTGCGCGCCGGTGCGCTCGACTTCCTCGGGGTGGAGCCCCCGCACCGCGCCGTAGCTCCCCACCGGCATGAATGCCGGGGTGAGCACCTCGCCGTGCGGCAGACTCAGCCATCCCGCGCGGGAAAGGCCGTCGGTGTTCTCAACCTGGAAGGCAAACGGGGGCAGCGGAGTGGGCGGCCTTTTCACTTTTCACGTTTCACTGTTCACGCAGTCCTAGCGGATCGCCATCGCGTCCCCGTAACTGTAGAACCGATAGCGTTCCCGCACCGCGTGCCGGTACGCCGCCAGGGTCGTCTCATAACCCGCAAACGCCGCCACCAGGAGGAGCAGGGTCGAGCGAGGCAGGTGGAAGTTGGTGAGCAGCCGGTCGATCACCCGGAACTCATAACCCGGGGCGATCAGGAGCCGGGTCTCGCCCGGGCCGGCGGGGATGGTGCCGTCAGGCAACGCGGCCGATTCGAGCGCCCGCACCACGGTGGTCCCCACGGCCCATACCGCGGCGCCCCGGGTGCGTGCTGCGTTGACCAGGTCGGCGGTTGGTTGGGGAATGTCGTAGTGCTCCGGATGCATGGCATGGCCGGTGTAGTCCGCTACTTCGATCGGCTTGAAGGTCCCGGGCCCTACGTCGAGCTCGAGTCGCGCGATCCGAGCGCCGCGGGCCTCGAGGGCGGCGAGGAGCTCGGGCGTGAAGGGGAGCCCGGCGGTGGGCGCGGCCACGCTGCCTTCCCGCTCGGCGAAGACGGTCTGGTAGCGGACTTCGTCCTGCGCCGTGGGCTCCCGCTCGATGTAGGGCGGCAGCGGCAGCCGGCCGAAGCGGGCCATCGCCTGGTCCGCGGTGGCGCCGCAAATCCTAACCCGCCGGTAGCCTTCGCCGAGAATCTCGATCGTTTCGATCCCGATCCCCTCACCCAGCTCGACTCGCTTGCCCGGGTGCAGCGCGCTGCCCGGCTTGCCCATGGCCACCCAGGTGTGGTCCGAGGCGGGGTGGAGCAGCAGGACCTCGACCGGTGCGCCCGAAGGTCGCCGGCCGATCAGCCGCGCGTGGCGGACTTTGGTCGTGTTGAGAACCATCACGTCGCCGCCGCTGAGCAGGGAGGGGAAGTCGGAAAACCGGAGGTCTTCCAAGGCGGTCAGGCGGTCGGACGGACCGGCGGTCAGCACACCACCCCCGGCCGGGTTCGTCTCTTCCGACCGTCCGGCCGTCCGGCCGTCTGACCGTCTCACCACCAGCAGCCGGCTATCCCCCCGCCGCTCGGTGGGATATTGCGCGATCAGTTCAGCCGGAAGGTCGTAATCGAAATCGGCGGTGCGGTGGGAAACCTGCACTTCAGCCATCGAACAGCGCGGCCTGTTCTCCTCGATCGCTTCCGCTCTGGGCCGGCGGGGTGATGCCGAAGCGACGATAGGCATGCCGGGTGGCGACTCGGCCGCGGGGGGTACGCTCCAGGAAGCCCTGCTGGAGCAGATACGGCTCATACACTTCCTCGAGCGTCCCGGGATCTTCGCTCACCGCCGCGGCGATGGTGCCCAGGCCCACCGGACCGCCCCCGAACTTCTCGATGATGGTGGTGAGGATTCGCGCGTCCATGTCGTCGAGCCCGAACTCGTCCACGTTGAGGCGGGCCAGCGCCGCGCTCGCCACCTCCGCCGTCACCACCCCGTTCGCGCGCACCTCGGCGTAATCCCTAACCCGCCGGAGCAGCCGGTTCGCGATCCGCGGGGTGCCCCGGCTCCGCCGCGCGATCTCCTGGGCGCCCTCCGGCTCGATCCGCACGGCGAGGATCCCGGCCGAGCGGACCACGATCTTGGCGAGGTCCTCGGGCGGGTAGAAGCCCAGCCGCTCCACGATTCCGAACCGGGCCCGCATGGGCGGGGTGAGCTGGCCGAAGCGGGTAGTGGCACCCACCAGGGTGAACGGCTCCACCGTCATCGGGATGGTCTGCGCGTTAGGCCCCTCGGCGATCCGCACCTCGACCCGGTAGTCCTCCATCGCCGGGTACAGGAACTCCTCGAGCTGGGGCCGGAGCCGGTGGATCTCGTCGAGGAAGAGGATGTCGCCCCGGCTCAAGCCGGTGAGGAGCCCCACCAGATCGCCGGGGCGCTCGAGCACCGGGCCCGAGGAGGTGCGGAGCTGCGCCCCCATTTCCTTCGCGAGGAGCACCCCCAGCGTGGTCTTGCCGAGGCCGGGCGGGCCGAAGAAGAGAATGTGGTCCAGCGGTTCCCCCCGCGCCTTGGCGGCATCGATGGCGATCTGGAGGGATGTCTTGACGGCCTCCTGCCCCACGAACTCGTCGAGCCGGGAGGGCCGGAGCACGGCCTCCGCCCCGCGTTCTTCGGGGAGAGCGGCCGGGGTCGTGATCTCGACGGGGGTCACCGGGCTCGGGCGCTCCACCGGACCGGCCGCCGGTTTTTCGTGATCTCATGCTTCGTGTGACACGACACACACCGGTCGACCGCGCGGGTTAGGCCGGCCGCCACAAACTTCCGATTGGTCGAGTTGCAGCGGGTGCACTGCCACTCCGCCGTCACATGCGGGCTCGTGGAAACCGCTACCTCCCCTTCAGGCCATCGTTCAGTCTTCACTCTTCACCTTTCACTTTTCACTTTTCACCGGGTCAGATACTGCAATGCCCTCCGGATCAGCCCTGCCGCCCCATCGGTCTGCTCGGTCTTGAGCACTGCGCGAATCGCCTCGTCGGCGGCAGCCGGGGTGTAGCCGAGCGCCACCAGCGCCCGGGCGGCCTCATCCGACGGCCGGGAGACCGGCGCCACCCCCGGCGCGGCGGGCGCCAGGTCGGTAAACCGGTCCGATAACTCCACGATCAGCTTCTCGGCGCGCTTCCGCCCGATCCCGCTCACGGTGCTGAGCGCGGCCACGTCCTTGCCCTGAATGCTCCGCACTGCGCGCTCCGGCCCGAGGGTGGAGAGAATGGCGAGCGCGAGCCTCGGGCCTAACCCGGTTGCGGTAAGGAGCCGCTGGAAGATGGCGCGCTCCTCCCGCGAGTCGAACCCGTAGAGCGTCCACCCGTCCTCCCGCACCACCAGCTCGGTGTGCAAGGTACACCGGCCTCCCGGGGCGGGCAGCCGCTCATAGACGCCCAGGGGGACCGACACACTGTAGCCGATACCGCCTTCGGTCTGGATCACGACCCGGTCGCCGTCGCGCGCCGCGAGCGTCCCGGTCAGCGCGGCGATCATCGCCGGGTCAGCAAGCGCCGCCGCCCGTCGGCGAGCAGGTGGGTGAGCGCCACCGCCACCGCATCGGCCGCGTCGGCCGGCTCGGGCGCCGCGCGGAGCTGGAGCAGCTTGGCCACCATGTAGCCCACTTGCGGCTTGAGCGCGGCGCCCCGGCCCACCACCGTCTTCTTCACCTCCGCGGGCGAGTATTCCGCGATGGCGACCCCCGCCTGGGCCCCGGCCAGCAGGATCACCCCGCGGGCGTGCCCCAGCACCATGGTGGTGCGCTGATTGGCCGAGTAGAAAATGTTCTCGACTGCCAGGACGTCGGGCCGGTGCCGCTCGATGAGCTCGCGGAGACCCTCGTGGATGAGCACCAGCCGGTCCTGGAGCGTGCCCCCCCCCCCCTTGCGCGCCGCCCGAACCCGCAACACGCCACACTCGACCAGGCGCGCCGAGCCGTTCAGGGCGCGCCCGTCGCCGCGGCGTTCCACTACTCCGTATCCGACTATCGTGGTCCCCGGGTCGATCCCCAGGACTCTCATCGGCGGGTTAGGGTCAGGCGCCGGCCTCCGCGAGCGTAGCGGCGTCGATATCGAAATTGGAGAACACCTTGGACACGTCGTCGAGCTCCTCCAGCGTCTCCATGAGCTTGAGCAGCCGGGTTGCCTCGGCTCCCTCGACCCGCACGGTGCTCTTCGGTACCATGGCGAGCTCTGCCGAATCGAGCGAGTAGCCGGTGGCCTTGAGGGCCTCCTGCACCGGGTGGAAGTCACCCGGCCTGGTGGTGATCAGGTACTGGTCTCCTTCCCGGGTGAGATCCTCCGCCCCCGCCTCGAGGGCCGCCTCGATCGCCTGATCCTCGGGATACTTCGCCGCATCGAGGTAGATCTGGCCCTTCCGGTCGAACATCCAGGCCACCGAGTTGGCCGCGCCGAGGTTCCCGCCGTGGCGGCTGAACGCGTGACGGACCTCGGCAACGGTGCGGTTGGGGTTATCCGTCGTGGCTTCGATCAGGATCGCCGCGCCGCCCGGTCCGTAGCCCTCGTACGTCACCTCCTCATAGGACTCGCCCGCGAGCTCGCCCGTGCCCTTCTTGATCGCCCGTTCGATGTTGTCGTTGGGCATGTTGACCGCGCGCGCGGCGTCGATGGCGGTGCGGAGCCGCGGGTTGCCCGCCGGATCGCCGCCGCCGGCTTTCGCGGCGACGGTGATCTCGCGGATACACTTGGCCCAGACTCCTGACCGCTTCGAGTCGGCCGCGGCCTTCCGGTGTTTGATCTGTTTCCACTTGCTATGACCGGCCATGGATCAAATATGGGAACGATTCCGAACCCTGTCACCTCTCACCTCACCTCTCACCTCTCACCTTCTCTCTTGCCTCCCTGGCCGCCTTCGCGATGGCCTCTCCCGCCTCGGGGCCCAGGAGGTCGCGAGCCGGCGCGACGAGCTGTTGCAGCGCGAGGGCGGCACGTTCGCGCTCCGGAGGAGGGGGACCCGAGCTCAACTCGGTGAGCGCTGCGGCCAGGGCGCGCCGAAGCGGCGCGGGCACGGCCAGGCTCGAGAGGCGCTGTTCGAGCGCCGTCACGCGTTTCTTTACGGCCCGCTCCGGCAAGGGCGGCACGAGCAGGAAGTCTTCTGCGACCCGCACGGTGAGCCACAATGCGAAAGCGCCGTCTTTCCGCGGCCCGCGGGGCAGCACGTTCATGAGGCTGACGAGCGTTCGGCCGGCAGGGGTGAGCGCACTCATGCGAACAATCTAGGTGGCTCGACGCTCGGCACTCGGCGCTACTTGCAGAAGGGAGGAGGGCGGGGAACGGGTTCCCCGACAGGCGCCCGGTTAGTTTCCCCAAATGCCCGCGAGACCAGCACGGCGCCTGCTCAGCACGGCCCGGCCGTACGCGGGCCGCTATTTCCTGGGGCTGGTCGCGACGCTCCTCGCCTCGGCGTTCGACGGCTTCACCATCGTGGTGCTGATTCCCCTCTTCAAGACTCTGTTCGGCACCACCGGAGCGCTCACCGGCCAGAGCACCGCGCTCGAGCGGGTGAGCGACCGGCTGCTCGGCCCGGTGATCGGCGGGGTTCCGCCCGGCACCGCGGCAGCGCGGCTCGTAATCGTGCTGCTCCTGGGTCTCGTACTCAAGCACGCCCTCCAGTTCACCGCCAACCAGGTCTCGGTGGCGGTGCAGGAGGGAATCGTGCGAGACCTGCGGGTTAGGCTCTACCGCCATCTCCTGCGGCTCGACCTGGGCTTCTTCCAGCGGACCCGCACGGGCCAGCTTATCGCCAGCGTCCTGGTGGATGCAGACCGGGTGAAGCAGGCCGTCACCGCGTCGCTCACCACGCTGTTCCAGAACGCGATGCTGATTGTCGCGGCCCTGGTGATTCTCGCCTCGATCTCACTCCGGCTCACCCTCCTCACCCTCGCGACCGTCCCGGTTCTCGTGCTGGGCATCCGCATCTTGCTCCGGCGGCTCCGCCGCCACGCGCGGCTCTGGACCGAGGAACAGGGCGAGCTCACGGCCACGGTAACTGAGCGGCTGGGCGCCGTGAAACTGATCCGGGCCCATGGAGCGGAGCGCGCCGAGGAAGCCGGCCTCGCCGCCCAGGCCGACCGGTACCGCCGCCGGGTCCAGCGAACCCAGCGCTATGCCTCGCTCACGAGTCCGGCGAGCGAGCTCTTCGGCGGGTTGGTGCTCATCCTGCTGGTCTGGGCGGCGACCCAGCCCGCCATCGCCGGGCAAGCATTGGGACCCGAGGTCACCATTGTCTTCCTGGTTGCGGCGCTCAAGATGATGTCGCCGATCAAGGCGATCTCCCAGTTCCCCGCGGCGTGGACCGTGGCGCTCGCGAGCGCGGAACGGGTGTTCGCGCTCCTGGACCAGCCCCAGGTCGAAGGGGACCGGCCCGATCCCAAACCCGCGCGATTCGAGCGGGCGATCGAGTTCGACCGGGTGACCTTCGAGTACGAGCCGGGACGGCCGGTGCTTCGCGAGGTGAGCTTCACCGTTCCCCGGGGCGCGCTGTTCGCGATCGTGGGACCGTCGGGAGCCGGGAAGACGACGCTGCTCGAGCTGCTGCCGCGTTTCTACGATCCCCAAGCCGGGGGAATCCGCCTCGACGGGGTTCCCCTCCGGGAGCTCTCGCTCGCGTCGCTCAGGAGCCTCCTCGGCCTGGTGAGCCAGGATCCGGTGATTCTCAACGACTCCGTGCACGCCAACATCGGGTACGGCCATCCGGCGGCGCTCCGCGCCGAGGTCGAGGCCGCTGCCCGCGCCGCCAACGCCCACGACTTTATCTTGGCACTCCCTGCGGGTTATGATACAGTCCTGGGAGAGCGCGGGACCCGCCTCTCGGGTGGCCAGCGGCAACGGATTGCCATCGCCCGGGCGCTGCTCCGCGATCCCCCTATTCTCCTGCTCGATGAAGCCACCAGCGCCTTGGACCCCGAGTCCGAGCGGCTGGTTCAGGACGCGATGGGTCGCCTGATGCAGCACCGGACGGCGCTCGTCGTGGCGCACCGGCTGGCGACGATCCTCGATGCCGACGAGATCCTGGTACTCGACGCCGGGCGTCTGGTTGAGCGGGGGACCCATGGCGAGCTTCTTGCCGCGAACGGGCTGTACCGGCGGCTCTTCGATCTCCAGTTCCGCGGAGCGGAGATATCGGCATGAATGATTTCTCGATCCTCGTGGTGGCGGAATTCGATGACGCCCATCACGCCCACGCGGCCCAGCGGTGCCGCGCCCTGGAGCGGTTGGAGTGTCGGGTCGAGGCGCTCGACCTCCGAGGAAGGCGCAAACTGCTGGACCGGCTCGGTGGCGGCGGGAAGGATCTGCGGACCCGGCTTCGGAAGGCGATCGAGACAGCCCGTCCGGAGATCGTCCTGGTCATTGGGGCGCCCGCCCTGGACCGGCAGACCGTGCAAGAGCTTTCAGCGGTCACCGGCCTCCCGTGGATCAACTGGTTTCCTGACGATTTGCGAACCATTGACGACGTGCTGGACCGGGCCCCGGCCTACCAGCAGGTCTTCGCGGCCGGGTCCGATGTGGCGGCCCGCCTGGCCACGTCTCTCAACCGGTCCATCGAGGTGATCCCCCTCGCGGCCGATCCCTCGATCTACCGGCCGCTTCGGTCCCGCGATCAGTACCGCGCCAACGTGGTGTTCGCAGGCACCGCGACGCCGCGCCGCGAAGCGATGCTGGCCGGGCTGGTCGAGTTCGGGTTGGCGCTCTGGGGTCCGGGCTGGCGGCGCACCGCGCTCAAGGATTACTGCCGCGGAGAAGTGCCTGACACGGAGACTTACGTCCGTGCCTACGGCGGCGCGTCGGTGGCCATCAACATCCATCACATGGCGTTGGAGCAAGGGGGAGCGGAGCCCGAGGCATATCTCAATCAGCGGGTGTTCGAGATCGCCGCGATCGGAGTCCCCCAGATCGTGGACCGGCGGGGCGACCTGGAGCATCACTTCGAGCCGGGCCGGCACCTCCTGGCGTTCGATGATGCCGCGGAACTTCGCGAGCTGGTCCGGCGTGCCCTGCACGATCTCCCCCAAGCCGAGCAGCTGGGCACCGCGGCGCGGCGGGAAGTCCTAACCCGCCACACCTACATGCATCGGATGAAGCAGCTCCTAGGCGCGGTCGTCGCCGGGCAGGCGGTAGGGGTCAGGTAAAACCGCGTCATCAGGCTCCCCATCGAAACGAGCCATATGTGCGACAATGTCGTACATATCGGCAAATCAGGACTGGCTTCGCGGCTCCGGGCTCCCTGGTCGCAACCGCTTACCTCTCACTGCTCACCTCTCACTTCTTCCGCCACGATTGCCTGGGTTGGGCATACCGCCGGTAACCCGTCGGCCACCGGCGACCACCACTGCCGCTCCGTTTTGACCTGGGCCACGCGATCGGGCCCCAGCACAAACAGCTCGGGCGCCCGCGCGGCGCAGGCCCCGCAGCCGATACACTTCTCCCGAATCACCCGTACGACGACTTCGTGCTGGGGATGCACGCCGGGCGGGAGCTCCACCAGCTGTTTCGGCAGCTGATCCAGCGTCTCGTTCACGGCGCGATACCCTTCGGCCAGCAGAAAGGGCGTGCGCTTGAACGAGAACATGGACACTCGCGCGATTCGCGGACGGACCAGCACCACCGGCGGCACCGTCCAGTTGACGAGTTGTGCCGAGGCGAGCGACTGCATCACGATCTCGAGCGCCCGGGCATAGACCGTAGCGAAGCCTTTCCGCTCGACCGCGTGACGCTCGACCCGCATCCCGCCCACGTCGATCGCCACGATCGGGTCTTGCGAGATGGCCAGGGCGGCCCGGATGGGCAGGTTCTCGACGACCGCGCCGTCCACGCACATTCGTCCGTCCACTTCGCGGGGCGGCAGAATGCCCGGCAATGCGCAGGATGCGAAGACCGCATCGGCCACCCGCACGTGCTGGAGCCCAGGCAGTCCCCAGAGGACTTGCTGGCCCGAGTTGAGATCCGCCGTGCTGACGATGAGCCGGCGCCGAAGGTCCGTGAACTTCACGTCCCCGACCAGGTCCTGAACCAGGTTGGTGAGCGGTTCGCTCCGATACACGGCGGGTGCGAGCATCCGCTTGAATGCCATGTCGATATGCGCAATCCGGAAGATGTCCTTGCGGCCGAGCGCAAGGGCGCGGTCTTCCACCCGTCGGAGTGGTACCTCGCAGGCCCACGCTGCGCCGATCACCGAGCCCATGGAGCAGCCGATCACGGCCCCCGGCACCAGCCCGCGCTCCTCCAGCGCGCGCAAGACGCCGATGTGGGCAAGCCCCTTGAGCCCGCCACCGCCCAGGACCAGCGTGAATTGAGGGGATGCCGGCATCCACAGATATTACTCAGGTGATTCCCCAAGCCGAGCCGCCGAGCCGCCCAGCCGCCGAGCCGACTGCCCAACCGCCGACTCGCTCAACCGCCCAGCGCTACGATGTCCAGTCGCTCCGCGAAGTGGAGTTCCCGTGGTCGGGCTCCCACATCTTCCTGAACCACGCCTCCACCGGTCCGCTCCCCGAGCGCACTCGGCGGGCCCTGGCCGAGTTCCTCGAACGGCGGGTTACCCCGTTCCGGCTGCTCGATGAGGAGCTGCAGGGGATCCTCGCGGAGGCCCGCCGGCGCGCGGCCCGCCTGATCAATGCGGATACCGGGGGGATCGCGCTCGCGACCAACACGAGCTTCGGCCTGAACCTGGCCGCTCGCATGCTTCCGTTCCGCTCCGGCGACCGCGTGCTGGTGAGCGATGGCGAGTTCCCCGCCAATGTGTTCCCCTGGAAGCATCTGGGCGACCGCGGGGTGACCATGGAGCTCCTTCCCCTAACCCGCGATGGCTGGCCCGATGAAGGGCTCATGCTCCGGCGGATGGAGGACCCCGGGGTGCGGGCGCTCGCCGTCTCCCACGTGCAGTTCCATACCGGGTATCGGGTGGATCTGGACCGGCTGAGCCAGGCTGCGCGCGAAACCCGAACCTATCTCGTAGTGGATGCGATCCAGGCGCTGGGACAAGTCCCGTTCGACGTAAAGCTAACGCCGGTGGATATCCTGGCCTCCGGCGCCCAGAAGTGGTTGCTCTCACCCTGGGGCTCGGGCTTCCTCTACGTCCGGGAGGAGCTGATCGGCGAGCTGGTGTCGCCGCTGGCGGGCTGGAGCGCGGTTCAGGGGACCGACAACTTCGCAACGCTGGGCGACTACGGCGGCGACCTGCGGAACGACGCCCGCCGCTACGAGCTCCTCACCCTCCCGTTCCAGGATCTCCTCGGCATGTGCCATTCGCTCGATCTGCTCGATGAGCTGGGCGTGGAGAACATCGAGGCGCACCTCGCCGAGATTGGCCGGCCGGTCATCGAGTGGGCGCGGCGGAAGGGAGTGCGGCTCGTTTCGCCGGTCGGGGAGAAAGGCTCGGGGATCATCTGCCTGGCCGCCGCGGACCTGCCGAACGCGCTGCCCGCCCTCCGCGCCGCGGGGATTACGGCGTCGGTCCGCGAAGGAGCGCTGCGGCTTTCACCTCACTGCTACAACACTCTCGAAGAGATGGAGCGCGTGGTTGAGATCCTGGACGAGTCGAAAAAGCATTAGCCCACCGATTACACAGATTACACGGATTCTTCCTCGGCAGGAGAAGCTTCTCTTCTCCCGATTGAATCTGTGTAATCCGTGTAATCTGTGGGCAATTCTGTTCCTCCCCCTACTCGACTCTGAGGAACGCGTAGTGCTTCCGCCCTCTCCGCAGCGCGAGATAGCCACCCGGCAACAAGTCGGCTGAGGTAAGCGGCCGGTTCTCGCCGATCCGCTCGTCGTTGAGGTAGTAGCTCCCGCTTTCGATCCCGCGCTTGGCCTCGGCTTTGGTGCTCGCACTGCCCGCGGCCACGAGGGCGTCCACCGCCAGGAGCGAGCCGGATTCCAGCTTCGCGCGAGAGACCGGCTTGGGCGGCAGCTCGCGCAGCACGACCTCGAGCGTGCTCGGGTCGGCCTCCCGGATGTTCCCGCCCCCAAACAGGATCCCGCTTGCCGCCACGGCGCGGCGGCACTCCTCGGCACCGTGGACCCGGGTCGTGACGTCGCCGGCGAGCTGGCGGTGGGGGATTCGCTGTTCCGGCGCGGCCCGATGGCGTTCCATGAGGGCCTCGACCTCCGGGTTAGGGAGGAACGTGAAGATCCGGAGCAGCCGCTCGACGTCGCGATCGTCCACGTTCACCCAGAACTGGTAGAACCGGTACGGGCTCGTCTTGGCCGGATCGAGCCAGACGTTCTCTCCTTCGCTCTTGCCGAACTTGGTCCCGTCCGCCGCGGTGAGGAGGGGGCACACCAGTCCCTGGGCTTCCCCGCCGCGCCGGCGCGCGATCAGCTCGATCCCGGCGGTGATGTTGCCCCACTGGTCGCTGCCCCCCATCTGGAGCTCGCAGTCGTACGTCGTGTACAGGTGATCGAAGTCGTATGCCTGCACCAGCATGTAGGCGAATTCGGTGAATGAGATCCCGCTGTCCATCCGGGCCTTCA
The DNA here is from genome assembly GCA_052389555.1 of Gemmatimonadales bacterium. Lineage (GTDB taxonomy): Bacteria > Gemmatimonadota > Gemmatimonadetes > Gemmatimonadales > GWC2-71-9 > JABFSM01. The sequence goes on from JBQTHV010000159.1 coordinate 33,930, forward strand.
CCGATTCCTTCTGGAGCATGTAGTTGATGGTGAAATGCTTCCCGATGTCGCGCAGGAACTCCATCAGCAGGAGGGGCCGCAGCCAGGTCGCGTTGTCGAGCATCCGGGCCGCGCCGGGACCCTCGAATGCGAGAAACCGCGAAAGCTGGGTTCGAATCGCAGCGGCGTTAGCCTCGATCTCGGCGACCGAAAGCAGGGGCCGCTCGCCCCGCTTCCCCGAGGGATCCCCTACCAAACCGGTGCCGCCACCCACCACGACGATAGGTTGGCCGCCCAGGCGTTGCAGCCAGGCGAGCGCCATCACCGGCACCAGGTTGCCGACGTGCAGGGAATCGGCCGTCGGATCGAAGCCCACGTAGGAGGTGATGGCCCCGCGCGCCAGGCGATTCGCCAAACCCGGCGTGCAGTCGTGGACCAGCCCGCGTTCGCGGAGAGTTGTGAGCAGGTCTGTCACGCGGGGAATTCTAACCTGCTGCGGGGCCGCCGAGTGTCTCGCGAACCGCCGTGAGTAGCGTGCTTGCCGAAAAAGGTTTGGGAACTAGCCGGGCGTTGGCCCCGAGGAGGCCATGCTCATCGACTGCTTCCTCACTGTACCCCGACTGGTAGAGGACCCGAAGTCCTGGACGACGGGCCTGCGCCGCCCGCGCGAGCTGGGGCCCGCTCATTCCCGGCAGCACGACGTCAGAGAGCAGGAGATGCACCGGCCCGGCCTCGCGGGTTAGGATGTCGAGTGCGCGCTCGGGGCGGCCGGTGGGCAGGACCCGGTATCCGTACTCGACCAGGATCCTCCGAGTGACTTCCCGCACCTGGTCGTCGTCCTCGACCAGGAGAACGGTCTCGGTGCCGGTAAGCGCCGCGGCGGGCTGAGCGGGCTGGGGATGCTCCGCCGTCACCGGCTCATCCACTCGCGGGAAATAGATCTTGAAGGTCGCCCCGTGGCTGGGCTCGGAATAGACCCAGATGTGGCCGCCACTCTGCTTGACGATTCCATAGACCGTCGCGAGTCCCAGTCCGGTTCCTTTCCCGGCCGGCTTGGTGGTGAAGAACGGCTCGAAGATCCGCTGCCGGGTGGCTTCGTCCATGCCGACGCCGGTGTCGCTCACCACCAGGGCCACGTAGCGGCCGGGCTGGACGTCCGGCCGGAGAACTGCCGCGGCCGCATCGAGCTCGGCATCCATGGTCTCGATGGTAAGGTGGCCCCCCTCCGGCATCGCGTCGCGGGCGTTCACCGCGAGGTTGAGCAATACTTGCTCAAGCTGGCTCCGGTCCGCCCGCACTGCCCCCACTGGCTCGGTGAGCCGCAATCGGACGTCGATGGTCTCGGGCAGGAGCCGCCCCAGAATGGACCGGAAGCGCCGGACCACCTCGTTCAGGTCGAGCACCTGGAAGTCGAGCACCTGCCGCCGCCCGAACGCCAGGAGCTTGCGGGTTAGGTCAGTGCCTTGCGAGGCGGCGTCCCGCATCAGCTCGATATCCGCTTGCCCGGGGTGGTCCCTGGGCAGGTGCGCCTTGATCAGATCGCCTAGCCCGGTGATGACCGTCAGGACGTTATTGAAGTCGTGGGCTACCCCACCCGCGAGGTGGCCGATCGCTTCGAGCCGCTGGCTCTCGTGGAGCTGCTCCTGCGCGCGCGCGAGCTGCC
>JBQTHV010000160.1:0-2867 GCA_052389555.1 Gemmatimonadales bacterium
CTCGCGATCCAGATGATCGCGGAAGTCCAGCGGGTGCGCGGCCAGCGGATTCCGCTGGCGTGGCTGTTCGAATCGTCCACCATCGCCTCGCTCGCTGCCCGCCTAGCGGCCCGGCAGTTCGCCGAGCCGGAGCCGCCCCTGGTCGTGCTCCAGGGCGACACGACGGGGCCGCCGATTGCGTTTGTTCATGGCGACTGGACCGGTGGTGGATGGTACGTGCGCCGGCTCGCGCCTCTCGTCGCTCCGAACTCCCCGTTCTATGTGCTTCCTACCGTTGGCGAAGACGAAGCGCAGCAGGCGTGGACCATCGAGGCGATCGCAGCCCGTCACCTCCTCGAGCTCCGACAGGTGCAGCCGCAGGGACCCTATCGCCTGGTCGGGTTCTGCATCAGCGGCGTGATCGCGTATGAGATGGCCTGTCAGCTGATTGCGGCCGGCGAGCAGGTCGACAAGCTCATTGTGGTGGACGGAGGCCCCGCGAACGCCCGCCTGCGATTCTCACGCCCTCTGCTCCGCTGGATCCCCGGCAATGACGTCCAACAGCTGGCCCGCCGGGCCGCCGTGTTAGGGCGGCTCCGCTGGATGGACCTTCAGATGAGGAAGTTCAGGAGTCACTCGCTGCTCACCGGGATGCGTTGGGCCGCTCGTGCCACCGCGCGTCGCGTCCCGATCCTCAGGGATCTCTTCCGCCTGGAGCCGCCCGATGCCGACGAGCTGGCGGCGGGAGCCCGAGACGGGTTGGATGAGCAAGCGATCGAGGGGCGGGTGCAGCAACGAGCGGCGGAAGCCTACGTCCCCGAACGCTATCCCGGAACCTTGGATTTTCTGTGGGCCGAGGGTCCTCCCGGGGGATACCCTCGGCCTAACCCGGTGGAACGATGGCGGCTGGTAGCGCGGGAAGTCCGCCTCCGCGCGATTCCTTCAGGTCACATCGGGCTGGTCACCGAGAACCTTCCTTTATTTGCGGCGGCACTTCGCGAGACGTTGGAGCGCCCCTCCTGAGATGACCCCAGGCCGTGCTCCCTCGAATGAAATCATCGATCCAGACCGGCGCCGGCCGGAATGGGCGGCGAACCGCGAAGGCCACCCAGGCTCGAACCACTTCTCGCCAGAGCCAGCGAGGCCGGCCGAACAGATGAGGCACGTTGACGTTATCGGGTTGGCGGCCGAGGTACTCGCCATACGCGCCATACCAGCGGCGGAGATACCCGAGGGTTTGCCGCTCGACCGGGACATAGTGACGAACTCGCGCCCCCGGCACCCACCATCCAGTGCCACCATTTCGGAGCACTCGCCTTATCAGATCGGTCTCTTCGCCTCCCATGCGGCTGGTGGGCCTGACTCCCAGTGCAGGATCGAACCTCACGGCGCGGGCCACGTCGCTTCGGGTAGCAAAGTTCGCCCCGAAGGGAACCTGCTGCTCGGTGAGCGGGATTTCGGCGTCTCCCAGATCGAGCGCGGCATAGGCGTGGGCAACTACGGGCCACGACTGTTCCAGCCAGCGCGGCGGTGGATTGGGGAACCAGGGGGCGATCGGCCCCCCGAAGATCACGGCTTCGGCCCGGCGCTCGAAGGCCCGGCAGGATTCGGCAAGCCAGCCCGGTTCTGCCAGAACGTCGTCGTCGGTCCACAGGATGTACTCACCCTTCGCTTCCTCCGCCGCGCGATTGCGGGCATGGGAGAGTCCCGGGTTAGGCTCGAACGCCCGGCATACCGGCAGCCGGGGGGGGGAGGCGAAGCTCGCAATGACGTCGTCGGTTGCGTCGGTACAGTTGTTGTTGACGACGACGAGCTCCCAGGCGAGGCCGGAAGGAACCACCAGGCGGGTCATCTGCTCCAGGGTCTGCCGCAGCAGCTCGGCCCGATTCCAGGTGCAGATGGCTACCGTAACCCGCGGGATCCTATTCATCAGCCGGCATCCCGACGCGATTCCTGGGCCATTCCATGAGGGGCTTCCAGGTCGAGCCAGGCGTGGTCCACGTGTGGAGGGTGTCTCTCGCCGATTCGGCGACGGTCCCGGCCCTCCGTCGTCTTCTTTCGGATGAGGAGCGGGCCAGGGCCGATCGCTTCGTTCGCCCGGAACACGGCCGCCGCTTCACCATCACCCACGGCTGGAAGCGCCGAATCCTGGCACAGTATACCGGGGTGGATCCCAGACACCTCCGCTTCACGGAAGGGCGGTACGGCAAACCCTCGCTGAATGGGGGGGGGGGTGGGCAGAGCCTTCATTTCAATCTGTCCCATTCCGGTACCGAGGCACTGGTGGCGGTCGCGCGAAACCCCGTCGGTGTCGACATCGAGCAATGGGATCCCGCGATCGAGCATCTCGATTTGGCGCAACGCTTCTTCTCGCCCGCCGAGCGGGAGGCGCTCCTGGCTCTGGCGAGCGATCCCGCCCAAGTCGTTGCCGGCTTCTTCGCCTGCTGGTCCCGCAAAGAAGCCTACCTCAAGGCCACGGGCTACGGGATTTCGCGCGGCCTGCATCACTTCGACGTCACGCTCACCCCGGGACTTCCGGCGCGGCTCCTGGCCGACCGACTGGACCAGCAGGCGACCAGCCGATGGCAACTGGTTGAGATCGAGGTGCCGACCGGCTATAGTGCCGCGCTGGCTGCCGAAGCGCCGCTCCCGCGGGTTTTCGTGCAGGACGCGATCGAAGGAAGACCCGGACTGTGATGGCGCGAAATCCGCGGCTCGTCTCCAAGGTTGTGAGTCGAACGCGAAACCCGATTCCATTCGCGAGGGCCTCGGTGACCAATTGGGTATTGGCGCTGATGGTTGCGCTCGGCTGCGCCGGCGACGGGGTCAGCCCAATCCCGCCGCCTGCCCCACCGCCGCCACCTCCCCCGGGCGTGTTTCCGCAACTC
>JBQTHV010000161.1:0-16143 GCA_052389555.1 Gemmatimonadales bacterium
GTACACAGTCGCCATTCCCCCGACGGCGACCTGGCGCTCGATCCGATAGCGCCCTTGCAGCGCTTCCCGGATGATGTCCAGCGCTCCGGCGGAGCTCATGCTTCGTATTATAGCGCTGGCCAGGGAAGCGGGATGAGTGCGCTTGATCTACTCGATCAGGGGATCAAAGGGGGCAGCAGGACCTGGGGGTAAGCGTGGATCTCCGGGCACAACATCGCGCAGCTCGACGTACCACCGGTTCTGCGGGATGGAGAACGATTGTTGCATGCCCGCGGTCGGCGTCCCCGGGACTCCTCCGACTTCAACCTCGACGTCGATCCCGGCTCAGTAGCCACTGTCGCAGCCGGCCCAATCATTCACGGCGGGCGTGCCGGCCAAGCCCCACGGGCAGATCTCGGTGGCAGTGATGATGAAGGGAGAAACTGGCCGGGGCACCACCTCCGGAAGGAATGCTGCGCGTCAAGCCACCTTACCTCTTTTCCCAGATGACCACGTACGAGGTGCCGGATGTTTGAGCCCTGATGGGCTGGCCGGAGCCTCCCATGCTTCGTGTCACCACCCTGGCCCGGCCGGAGCACCAGGCGAGCGGGTTAATGAGGGTTGCGATCGTAAAGGTGACGTCGCGGCAGGGATCGGAGCCAAACTCCACGAGGTCCACCTCATCCGCTCTCCAGGTACAGAGGGCGGTGACCGGAAAGCCCTTGATCACCCGGGTGCCATTCAGGATCAGCGTCGTGGAGCTGAGGCTGCTCCGACCGACTTGTTCTCGGATTCGCGGAATATCGCAGATGCCAAATGACTGGTACCTCTCGAGCTGGGTCGCCGTGAGACGCTCCGTCCGGAGCCCAGCTGCGAGCCGGAGGCCCAGTTCGTTGAGGGCGGTTTCCTCGTCCCTGGCCGAAGTGGCCTGCGAGGCGGTGAGCCGGAATCGCAGCTCACGGCCCGCGCCCTTCGACAATTCCAGGAAGATCCTGCGCTCCCCATGACCCTTCGCCGATACGCGAACCAGGTATGGACCCGGTCGAGGCGCGGCGAGGGCAAACTGTCCTGCGCTGTCGGTGAGGGTGGTTTCCCGCTTCAGACCGAAGATCTGAACCGTCGCCCCCATGAGTGGGGCGAAGGAGCTGTCGAGGACAGCCCCGTAGCCGGTTCTTCGGGACTCGACCACGACCTCGGGCAGGGTATACGCCGCAGGCACGAGACGGATCCGCAATTCGGCCGGCTTGTCAGGAGGGACGGTGAAAGGAATCCGGACCGGAGCGTAGCCGACCAATCGTGCCGCGAGGGCATACTGGCCCGCCGGCAGCCCGTCGACTCGAAAGAATCCCTGCGGGTTAGTGCGGACGAGGGTACGGCCGACCGAGATCTCGACGCCTGCCAGCGCCCGGCCTGTGGTATCGGTGACGGTTCCCTGCACCGAGCCGGTAGACGGCTGCGCCGCTGCTAGGGAGCCCCGGACTAGGAGGAGGGTGGCCACCAGGCCTCGTCGGGACATCCAATTTCCCTACCTTCGTTCCCATATCACGACAAAAGGACCCCCGAGCGCAGAGCGGCATATCCCACCAGCCGGATCGTGATCAGGTAATTCCCCACCCGGAGGCTGTCGAACCGAAAGGCGCCCTGCGCAGTCGTGACGATCCGCTGGTCGGCGAGAAGGACCTCGGCTCCCGCTACGGGTGCGCCGGCCGTGTCGCGCACGATCCCGGTGACGGATCCAAACTCCTGCGCTGCCAAGAATTGAGCAGATCCAACAAGTAGCCCGGCAGCGAACGCAGCAGATCGACAGGGTCGCGTGGACCGCCACGAGGGCCGATTCTTCCTAACCCGTGCCGAGGGGACGAGCGGGACTCTCATGGCATCCGTCGGGCGAGGTGTGCCGCCGGGAACTGCATTTGCCGGACCATGATACCCGCCGGCCGCAACCGGCGGCGGGACACTCGCTTGTAGCGGCATCGCCGGGACGAGGGAGCGCATGATGTCTCGCGGCAAGGACAGGGTGTCCCTGGGGCGGGACGAGATAGGGCCGGGCTCGTCGCGGACACGATGACCCGGGTCGTCGCGGCCCGGATGAGCGTTAGCGGTTCAGTTGGCCGAAGAAACGGGTCGAGAAACGCCGCTAACGGTTCCCAGAAACCGCTCCCTTGTACCCGGCAGGAAGGCGGTAGCGTTTGATATACTGAAGACCATCCTCTGCGACTCGGACGAGGTATCAGCGACAGCATGACGCAGAAGCATGTTCACGAGGCGAAACGCCGTATGGACGCGCGCTCGGTGGGTCAGCTCGTCCGCGAATTCGCTCAGGGGACTTCACCTGCTTCCGGCCGGGAGAACCAAGGCGGTGTCACGCCATCTCGGGGGGGATGAAGGTCCCGAGCCCTGGCCGGCCCCAAACAGAATCGCCCGAGGAGCACCCGGGCGAATCTGTTCGATCCAGAGCGGCCAAAGCCACAGAGCTTCGACTTCACCCAGCGGAAGTGGCACACCGGCAGCCCGGTTGGCGGATGGATCTCGAGATCCACGTACCGGTAGTGCCCGGTCCCTGCAGTGATCAGGTGGCCGATGAAGATGTGCTCCTTGAGCCCGCGGAGATCGTCCTTGGCCCCCGAATCGCCGCATCGGTAAGCACCCGGGTCGTCACCCTGGAGCGACGCCCCGACATGAAGCTCTGGGCCGTGAGGCTCGCCTTGCTAACCCCCCTGCGACGAAGATCGTAGTAAGGGCGAGCAACAACCGAGGCCCCGTCGCCGGGGTCACGGTGATCCTCCTCCAAAACGGGCGGCGGTATAGAGGGAAGAGGGAAGGGAGAAAGGAGTGGCGGTCAGTCCAGATCGAGTGCGGCGCGAAGGGCGGCATTCAATTCGCGCATGCGCCTGGGTAACACGGCCCCGACATAGTCGGTGAGCCTGGCTTTCTCGATGCTGGTCAGGCCGTCGCAGGTGATCCAGCTGGGCTGCTTGAGTCCCTCAGCCGGGCCGACCGGAACCTGGGTGCTGAGTCCTTCGCCATTGGTGAGCACTGGGGCGCACACGACGGTGGAGAATCTGGTTTGAAGAAGCGCAGCTCGGCTCACCACGACGAACACGCGGGCCCGCTTCGGGTCGCCGGACGGGTGCCGCACCCGGTACAGATCCCCCCGACGCATCAGCCGTCTTCAGGCCACGGAGCCTGGAACTCCAGGACCTCAGCCATTTCGCGATTCAGGCGGTCCGCAGCGGCGTTGATGCGCTCGACGTCCCGGGCCTGGTCCCGGGCGCGATCCCGACGGCGAAAGTGACGCCGCAGCACCCGTTCGATGTAGGCCGACCGGGAACCGGCGGCCCCGGTCTGCCGATCGATCTGCCGCAAGAGGTCCCGGCTTAGTGTGATAGATGTCTTCTCTTTCATACTACTAGTATACTACCGCCAGCTCCTCCGCACAACCCGCCCAGGTCCTTCCCGGACATGGGATCGAAGTAACGAAGCCCCCCGGATTTCCCGGAGGGCTTCGGAGATCATTCTCGACCTTATTACAGCGCTTCCACTTCCTCCCCCAGCGGCAGCGGGACGCCGGCAGCCGCCGCGGCAGCGGCCTGCTCCTCCGGCGTCGGCGGCGGAGGCGGCTCGTAGCCGGCCGGCGGCTGGATCTCGAGATCCACGTACCGGTAGTGCCCGGTCCCCGCAGGGATCAGGTGACCGATGATGATGTTCTCCTTGAGCCCGCGGAGATCGTCCTTGGCGCCCCGAATCGCCGCATCGGTGAGCACTCGGGTCGTCTCCTGGAATGACGCCGCCGAGATGAAAGACTGGGTCGTCAAGCTCGCCTTGGTAACGCCGAGTAACAACGGCTCCGCGGTGGCCGGCTTGCTCTTCCGCTTGATCACCCGCTCGTTCTCCTCCCGGAAGCTCAGCTTATCGACGGGCTCCGCCTCGAGGAAGCTGGTGTCGCCCGGATCGGTGACCCGCACCTTCTGGAGCATCTGGCGCACGATGACCCCGATGTGCTTGTCCGCGATCCGCACGCCCTGGAGCCGATAGACCTCCTGTACCTCGTTGAGCAGGTACTCCTGCACCGCGCGCGGCCCCTTGATGAGCAGAATCTCGTGCGGGTTCACCGACCCCTCGGTCAGCCGGTCGCCGGCCCGCACCCGGTCACCCTCATGGACCCGGAGGTGCTTGCCCGCCGGCACTTCATAAACCTGAGGCGGCTCGCCATCGGCGATGGCTCCCTCCTTGTTCATCGGATAGGCGAAGATCTCCCGCTTGCCGCGCTTGATCTCGCCGAACTTCACGATCCCGTCGATCTCCGACATCGTAGCGGGATCCTTGGGCCGCCGAGCTTCGAACAGCTCCTGCACTCGGGGGAGCCCACCGGTGATGTCGCGGGTCTTGTAGACCTGCCGCGGGATCTTGGTGACCGTCACCCCCTTAGCCACTTTGACCGGCGGCGAGAGATACACGGTCTTGTCGCGGTTCTCCTTCTTCGACTTGCCGGGCCAGGCTTCGATGACCGGCCGCTCTTCTACCCGGTAGTGCGACGACCAGGGATTGGCCTCGTCCGGAATGCTGGCCGCCCGGCTCACCATCTCGGTGGGCGACCCAAAGATGATGCGGGAGCCTTCCGCCAGGCTGTACTCCTGGGGATCGCGCCGGTTCGGGGTATAGACCAGCACCGACGGATGGAGCTCCCGATCCGGGTCAGCGGTGACCACCAGCGAGCGGAGCCCGGTGCCTTCGTCGAGCTCCTCGCGCAGGGTCACGTCCTTCACCAGGTCCTTCCACCGCATCTCGCCGTCCACCTTGATGATGCTGGGCTCGTTGTACGGGTCCCAGGTGTAGAGAATGGTGGCCCGGCGATCGGCATCGCCCTTGGTGACGGTCTCGCCTTCCTTGACGTGCAGGATGGCGCCTTCCGGCACCGGGTAGCGGGTCAGCACGTGGGACGGCTCTTTGGGATCCACGATGTAGAGGCCCTCGCGGGTCTCCTCGGTAGCCGACTCGTCCTCGCGGGTTAGGGCCACCCGCACCTGGCCGGTGGAGCCGTCTTCGTACTGGACCGGCAGATCGGCGTACTCCAGCCCCTTGGTGTATTTGACCACGCCGTCGGAGCGGGCCCGCCGCTCGGCTTCCTCCGCGATGCGCGACGCGGTTCCGCCGATGTGGAACGTCCGCAGGGTGAGCTGGGTCCCCGGCTCCCCGATGGACTGCGCCGCCAGGATACCGACCGCCTCCCCCATGTCCACCATGTCCATGGTGGCGAGGTTGCGGCCGTAGCACATCCGGCAAATGCCCCGGCGCGCTTCGCAGGTCAGCACCGAGCGAATCTTGACCCGCTCGATGCCGGCATCCTCGATCGCGTCGGCGGTGTCCTCGTCGCACAGCTGGCCCGCCTGCACCAGCAGCCGGGGATCGCCGTGCTCATCGAGCTCGTGCGGGTCGAACACATCCTCGGCCGCCACGTTCCCGACGATCCGCTCCTGGAGCGACTCGATGACGTCCTCGCCCTCCTTGAGCGCGGTCATCTCGAGGCCCAGGATGGTACCGCAGTCCTCCTCGGTGATGGTCACATCCTGCGCGACATCGACCAGCCGGCGGGTTAGGTAGCCCGCATCGGCGGTCTTGAGCGCGGTGTCGGCCAGTCCCTTGCGGGCGCCGTGGGTGGAGATGAAGTACTCCAGCACCGAGAGGCCCTCGCGGAAGTTCGACTTGATCGGGCTCTCGATGATCTCCCCGATCCCGCCGGTCAGCTTCTTCTGGGGCTTGGCCATGAGGCCCCGCATCCCGGCGAGCTGGCGGATCTGGTCCCGGCTGCCTCGGGAGCCCGAGTCGAACATCATGAACACCGGGTTGAACCCGCCCCGGCTCTGCCGCATCGAGCTCACCATCGCCTCGGCCACGTCGTTGTTGGCGTGGGTCCAGGCGTCGATCACCTTGTTATACCGCTCCCCGAAGGTGATCTGGCCGGTGTTGTAGGCCCGCTGGAACCGCTCGACCCGCTTCTGCGCCTCCTCGAGCAACTGGGCTTTTCGCGCTGGGATTTCGAGGTCCTCGACCCCGATCGAAACGCCGCCCAGCGTCGCGAAGTCGAAGCCGAACCGCTTGAGCCGGTCGAGGAACTCCACCGTGTCGCGGAGGCCGGCCCGGCGATAGCTCTGGAGCACCAGCTCCGAGAGATTCTTCTTCTTCATCAGGTCGTCCCGGAAGCCGAGCTCCGCCACCAGCCTGCGAGGGAGGATGTTGTTGAACAGTACCCGCCCCACCGTGGTGCGGATCCAGCGCGGCTCGCGATCCTCCGCTTCGGACGGCGGCACATACCAGAAGTGGATCAGGCTGTGGTAGCCGACCAGGCCGGCCTGGAGCGCCATCTCCAGCTCGGCGATGCTGCCGTAATAGCGCGCCTCCTTCCAGAGCTCGGTCTTGACGTCCTCCGCCCGCGCCCCGGCGATGCGGAGCGCCTCCTCGGCCTTCCCCGGCAGCTTGGTGAGCCAGTAGCAGCCCAGCACCATGTCCTGGGATGGCTCCGCCACCGGGCGACCGTCGGACGGCTTGAGGATGTTGTTCGAGGACACCATTAACACGCGGGCCTCGAGCTGCGCCTCGAAGGAGAGCGGCACGTGCACCGCCATCTGGTCGCCGTCGAAGTCCGCGTTGAACGCCGCGCACACCAGCGGGTGAATCCGGATCGCCTTCCCTTCCACCAGCTTGGGCTCGAACGCCTGAATGCCCAGCCGGTGCAGGGTCGGGGCGCGGTTGAGCAGCACCGGATGATCCTGGATGATGTCTTCCAGGATCTCGTAGACCTCGGGCCCCTCCCGCTCCACGATCTTCTTGGCGCGCTTGACCGTCTCGGCGATGCCGTTCTCCACCAGCTTGTGGATGATGAACGGCTTGAACAGCTCCACCGCCATCGCCTTGGGGAGACCGCACTGGTGGAGCCGGAGCTCGGGGCCGACCACGATCACCGAGCGGCCCGAGTAGTCCACCCGCTTGCCGAGCAGGTTCTGGCGGAACCGGCCCTGCTTCCCCTTGAGCATGTCGGACAGCGACTTGAGCGGGCGCTTGCCGCGGCCCCGGATCGCCTTGGACCGGCGCCCGTTGTCGAACAGCGCGTCGACCGCTTCCTGGAGCATCCGCTTCTCGTTGCGGAGGATCACCTCGGGAGCGCGGTGCTGGATCAGCTTCTGGAGCCGGTTGTTCCGGTTGATCACCCGGCGATAGAGATCGTTCAGATCGCTGGTGGCGAACCGCCCTCCGTCGAGCGGCACCAGCGGCCGGAGATCGGGCGGCAGCACCGGAATCACGTCCATCACCATCCACGCCGGGTTATTGGAGAGGTCCTGGTTTTCCCCGGAATAGAGGAAGGCATCCACGATCTTGAGCCGCTTGAGCGTCTGCTTCTTGCGGTGCTGGCTGGTCTCGACCGCCACGGCCGAGCGAAGCTTATCGGCCAGCGTCTTCACATCCACCCGCTCGAGCAAGGCGCGGATCGCGGGCGCGCCGATGTCGGCGCGGAAGCCGGTGTCGCCGCCCTCACGGGCCTTCTGGCGCAGCTCGAGGTACTGCTCCTCCTCAAGCAATTGGTTCTGATCCACGTCCTGCTTGCCGGGATCGATCACGATGTAGCTGGAGTAGTAGATCACTCGCTCCAGCTCGCGCAGGGTGAGGTTCATCAGGTTGCCCATCGGGCTCGGCAGGGTCTTGAAGAACCAGATATGCGCCACCGGCACGCTGAGCTCTATGTGCCCCATCCGCTCGCGCCGGACCTTGGACAGGGTGACCTCGACGCCGCAGCGGTCGCAGATCACGCCCCGGTACCGAATCCGCTTGTACTTCCCGCAGTGACACTCCCAATCCTTGACCGGCCCGAAGATCCGCTCGCAGAAGAGCCCGTCCCGTTCCGGCTTGAAGGAGCGGTAGTTGATGGTCTCCGGCTTGGTGACTTCGCCCCACGACCACCAGGTGCGGAGGCCCTGAAGCTCCATCCGCTCCCGCTCCTTGGGGTCACGCGGTCCCCGGATCTCCTCGGGTGAGGCGATCCGGATTGCGATGTAGTCGAAGTTCTGGTTGCGGGACTCGCGCCCGCTACGGAAGTCAATCATCGTCGGCTATTCCTCGCCTTCGGCGGTGGTTCCGAGGGTCACCTTCAGCCCCAGCGCCTGCAGTTCCTTGACCAGCACGTTGAAGGACTCGGGAATCCCCGGCTCGGGGAGATTCTGGCCCTTGACGATCGCCTCATACACTTTGCTGCGCCCGTTTACGTCGTCCGACTTGACGGTGAGCATCTCCTGGAGGAGATGGGCAGCCCCGTACGCCTCCAGCGCCCACACTTCCATTTCACCGAACCGCTGCCCGCCGAACTGGGCCTTGCCCGCGAGCGGCTGCTGGGTCACCAGCGAGTAGGGTCCGATCGAGCGCGCGTGGATCTTGTCGTCCACCAGGTGAGACAGCTTCAGCATGTAGATCGTTCCCACCGTGACATCGCTCTCGAAGGGAAGTCCGGTCCGTCCGTCGCGCAGCCGGATCTTGCCTGCCGGCGTGAGTCCGGCGGTGCGGATGAGCTCGTCCGCTGCGGCGCTGACCTGCGCGGGCGTGGCGGTGGCGCCGGCCCGCAGCAAGGCAGCGAGCGCGGGGCGTCCCGCATCGTCCAGCGGATCAGGACCCTGCAGCCGGGCCGCCGGTTCCAGATCCGCGAGCGCTTGATCCCGCCCGGGCACGAACGCGGACGTATCGGCGCGATGGAACTCGACCTCGTGCCGCCGCTGGGTGCTGTGCCGGTCGGCCAGCTCCCGGGCCGCGACGCGCACGAACTCCTGCACCTTCGAGAAGAGGGCCCGGGTCGGCGCGCTTCCGTCCGCGAGAAGCGCCAGCCCCGATGACTCGAGCGTCATGGCCCCGTTGCCGGTCATAACCCGATGCATGTCGGCGACCAACGCGTCAATCGTGGTGCCATCGGGCACCGGCGCCTGAGCCCTGAGGCTGAGTGCCTCGGCGGCCCAGCGGAGGCCGGCCAGCCGCAGCAACAGGCCGATCTCGCCTTCGTCGGCGCCGCGGAAGACCGGTGTCTTCGCATTGAAGCCGAGCAGCCGGGCGCACCAGCCGAGGTGCGTCTCGAGAATCTGCCCGACGTTCATCCGGCTCGGCACCCCCAGCGGGTTCAGCACGATATCCACCGGAGTACCGTCGGGGAGGAACGGCATGTCCTCTTCGGGGACGATCCGGGCCACGATGCCCTTGTTGCCGTGACGGCCCGCCATCTTGTCGCCCACGGAGATCTTGCGCTTCTCGCCGAGATAGACCTTGACGAGCTGAATCACACCGGGCGGCAGCTCGTCGGGCTGGAGGATCTTGTCAATCTGATCCTCCGACTTCTCTTCGACCCGAGCCCGCTCGCGCGCGGCCGCCTCGATGGTCGCCCGAATCCGCTCGTTGGCGGCCCGGTCCTGCACCCGGAGCGTCTTGAGATCCACGTTGGTGAGATCGATGCTCTTGAGATGCTCCGCGGTGAGCCGGGTGCCCGCCGGCAGGAATTCCTCCACCGTGCCGGCCTTGAGCATGAGCGCCACCGTCTGGCCGTCGAGCAGCGCGACCAGCTCGTTCAGCATCACCTCGTTGATCCGGTTCTTCTCCTCGTGCTCGACCCGGCGCACTTCGCCGATCCGCTCGCCGCGGTCCTTCTCGACGACCTGATCCTCGATGCGGCTGAAGATCTTGACGTCGATCACGGTCCCCCTCATGCCCGGGGGGACCTTGAGCGAGCTGTCCTTCACGTCCTTGGCCTTCTCGCCGAAGATCGCGGTGAGCAGCTTTTCCTCCGGGGAGAGCTCGGTCTCGCCCTTGGGGGTGATCTTCCCGACCAGGATGTCGCCCGGCTTCACGTGAGCGCCGATCCGGATGATCCCCCGCTCGTCGAGGTCCACCAAGGCCTCGTCGGACACGTTGGGGATTTCGCGGGTGATTTCCTCCTGTCCGCGCTTGGTATCCCGAACGTGGAGCTCGAGCTCCTGGATGTGGATCGAGGAGTAGGTGTCGTCCTTGACCAGCCGCTCGGAGAGAACGATGGCGTCCTCGAAATTGTGCCCGTACCACGGCATGAACGCCACCGCGACGTTGCTTCCCAGGGCGAGCTCGCCACCCTCGGTGGCCGCACCGTCCGCGACGATCTCAGCGTTCCCGACCCGCTGGCCCTCCTGCACCAGGGGCCGCTGGTTGAGCGCGGTGTCCTGATTGGTGCGCCAGAACTTCTTGACGCGGTAGCGATCCACCTGGGCCAGCCGGGCCAGGGGCTGCTCGCCGATGGGCGACTGCCCGTCGCCGCTGTCGATGATGATCTCATCGGCGGTGACCCGGGTGGCGACCCCGCCTCGCTTCGCGACGATCACCGCGCCGGAGTCCCGCGCGACCTTCTCCTCGAGCCCGGTCCCGACCAGGGGCGCCTCCGGGAAGAGGAGCGGCACCGACTGCCGCTGCATGTTGCTCCCCATGAGCGCGCGGTTGGCGTCGTCGTGCTCCAGGAACGGGATCAGCGCCGCCGCGATGGACACCAGCTGGTCCGGGCTCACGTCCATGAAGTCGATCTTGGAGGGCGGCAGCAGCGGGTAGTCGTCGCCTTTGCGGCAGAGGACCAGCTCGTCCGTGAACCGGCCAGCGGGATCCAGCTCGGCGTTGGCCTGGGCGACGGTATACCCCTCTTCCTCGCTGGCGGACAGCCAGCGGATCTCGCCGGTGGCCCGGCCGTCCTTGACGACCCGGTAGGGCGTCTCGATGAACCCCAGGTCGTTGATCCGGGCGTAGGTCGAAAGACTGGTGATCAGTCCGATATTGGGGCCTTCCGGGGTCTCGATCGGGCACATCCGGCCGTACTGCGAGTAGTGCACGTCGCGGACCTCGAATCCCGCCCGCTCGCGGGTTAGGCCGCCCGGCCCCAGCGCGCTGAGCCTTCGCTTGTTGGTGAGCTCGGCCAGCGGATTGGTCTGGTCCATGAACTGGGAAAGTTGGGACGACCCGAAGAAGGCCTGGATCACCGCCGAGACAGTTCGCGCATTGACCAGGTCATCGAGGGAGATCTTCTCCGGGTCGGAGTTGATGCTCATCCGCTCCTTGACCAGGCGCGCCATCCGGGAGAGTCCGACCGAGAACTGGTTGGCAATCAGCTCGCCGACCGAGCGGATCCGGCGGTTGCCCAGGTGGTCGATGTCGTCGGTGTGGCCGCGCCCTTCCTTGAGGTCGATCAGGTACCGGATGATCGCAATGAAGTCTTCCTCGGTCAGGACCGTGTGGTTCGGATCGGTCCGGAGCCCGAGCCGCTGGTTGATCTTGTAGCGGCCCACCCGCCCGAGGTCATAGCGCTTCGGATTGAAGAAGAGCCGCTGGAGCTGCTGCCGGGCAGTTTCCAGGTTCGGGGCGTCGCCGGGACGGAGCAGGCCGTAGATCGCGTGGAGGGCCTCCGCCTCGCTCTTGGTCGGGTCCTTGGCCAGGGTGTTCTTGATGAGGGGAGATTCCGACCGCCCCGGCGGCAGCAGCACCTCGACCTTGTTCACGCCGGCGTCGAGGAGCCGCTGCCGCAGCCTGTCGCCGAGCTCGGTGCCGGCATCGGCGACGACCTCTCCGGTCTCCGGATCGGCCACCGCGAAGGCCAGCACCCAGGTATGCCGCTCCCGGGTGGTGGTGGGCTGCTCCTCCTCCCGAAGATCGAGCGTGGTGTACCCCGCGAAACACTGCACCGTGGTGATCCCCACATGGCGCATCGCGTTGACCCGCTCGAGGGTCAATTCGTCGCCCACGACGCCGAGCGGCGCCCCGGCGGGATTTTCCGGGTTAGGCACATCCGCGGCGAGCAGGGCACCGATGACCTCGCGGCGCTCCTGGCGGCCCTCCAGCTTGCCGGTGATGTTGACCGACTTCGTCGCGAAGAACAGCCGCAGGATATCCGCATTGGTCCCGTACCCGAACGCCCGCAGCAGGGCGGAGGCCGGGAACTTCTTCTTCTTGTCGATGTGCACGTAGATCACATCGTGGATGTCGATGGTGAACTCCACCCAGGAGCCCCGGAACGGGATGATCCGGGCCGAGTACAGGAGCTGCCCGTTGGGGTGGATCTCCTCCTCGAACACCACGCCGGGCGACCGGTGCAGCTGGCTCACCACCACTCGCTCCGCTCCGTTGATGACGAAGGTGCCGAGCGGCGTCATCACCGGCAGCTCGCCGAGATAGACCTCGCGCTCGATCTGGTTCTTGAGCCGGCGCTGGCCCTCGACCTCCTCGAACACATTGAGCAGGAGGGTGGCCTTGAGCGGCGCCGCATAGGTCATGTCGCGCTCGATGCACTCTTCGACCGAGTACTTGGGCTCTCCCAGCGCGTAACTCTTGAAATCCAGCTCGTACTTCCCGTTGATGTCGGAGACCGGGAAGAGATCCCGGAAGACCCGCTCCAGGGACACGTCCTGCCGGTCGCCCGCGACGTCGTCGGGGACCAGCAGGGACTGAAACGCCCGGGTCTGGATATCCAGGAGATGCGGCATCGGCATCCCGCTGGGCCGCTTGGAAAACGAAATCGAAGGTCGCGTGTTAGGCATTGCGGATCCCGTCAAAGGGCAAAGGAGCGCCCCCGTGGCGCCGTCCGCGGTTCCGCGGTCAGCGCCCTGGTGCGCTCTGAAACACCATCCAATTGTGCGAAGCTCTCTGTCATCCCGTCTCACCGAAATAGGGTCGGTCAGTGGGACAGCCGGACCGGCGGACAGGTACTGTCCAACCGTCCGACTGTCCGTCGGTCCGTCCTACTTCAGTTCGACGACCGCCCCCTGTTCCTCCAGCTTGCGCTTGATCTCTTCGGCCTCGGCTTTCGGCACGCCCTCCTTCAGCGTCTTGGGCGCGCCGTCCACCAAGTCCTTGGCCTCCTTGAGACCCAAGGCGGTGACCTCGCGGACCACCTTGATCACCTGGATCTTCTTGGCGCCGGCTTCCTTGAGGATGACCGTGAATTCGGTCTGCTCCTCGGCGACGGCAGCTGCGGCTCCGCCCGCTCCGGCTGCCGCGGGCGCCGCCGCGGCCACCACCGACACATTGAACTTGGTCTTGAAAGCCTCGATCAGCTCCGCCAGCTCGATGACGGTCTTCTCGCCGATGGCTTCAAGAATCTGCTCGTTCGTCAACGGGGACATCGGGATCTTCCTTCGGGTTAAGAGGCTTCGGCTTGACGCTTTTCGCGCAGGGCCTCGAGGGCACCTACGACCTGATACAGGACTCCGTTCAAGGCTCCAGCCAGTTGGCCCAGGAGTTCGGTGCGGGCGGGCAACGCGCCCAGCCGCTTGACGTACGCCGGATCAACCGGCTTGCCATCCACCAGCCCGATGCGCACGACCGGCTTTTGGTGTTCCCTGGCAAACTCGCCGAGGACCTTGGCCGCAGGTAGCGGATCGGACCCCGCGAGTACCAAGCCGGTCGGGCCGGCCAGATGGCTCTCCAGCGCGGCGATGCTCCGGCTGGCCAGCGCGCGCTTGGCCAGCGTGTTCTTGACCACCACGTAGCGGGCTCCTGCGGCGCGGAGTCGGCGCCGGAGCTCAGTCATCTTGCCGACGTCAAGCCCGGTGAAATCGGTCACGTAGATGTTCGGTGACCCGCCCAGCCGCTCGGCGAGCGTGGTCACGCTAGCCTGCCGTTCAGCCTTGCTCATCGATACCCCGCCGTATCCAGCTTGATGCCCGGCCCCATCGTGCTCGAAACCGTGGCCGAGCGGAGATAGACCCCCTTGGCCGCGGCGGGCCGGGCCTTCACGATCGTCTCCATGAAGGCCGTCAGATTGTCCAGAAGCTGCTGCGCGCTGAAGGACACTTTGCCGATCGGCGCATGGACGTTCCCGGTCTTGTCGACCCGGAACTCGATCTTGCCGGCCTTGATCTCGCGGACCGCTCGGGCCACGTCCGTCGTCACCGTCCCGGCTTTCGGGTTAGGCATCAACCCGCGCGGCCCGAGGATCTTACCCAGCGGGCCCAGCTGGCCCATGACGTCGGGCGTGGCCACGATCACATCCGCGTCGAGCCAGCCGTCCTTGAGCTTCTGGATGTATTCGGTGCCGACGAAGTCGGCCCCGGCCGATTCGGCCTCCCGAACCCGCTCTCCCTGGGTGATCACCAGCACCTTCACCGACTTGCCGGTCCCGTGCGGGAGTACCACCGTCCCGCGAACCACCTGGTCGGCGTGGCGGGGATCCACCCCGAGCCGGACCGCGACATCCACGGTCTCGTCGAACTTGGCGAACGCGGACGACTTGAGCAGCTCCACCGCTTCGGCCAGCGGATAGGCGCGAGCCGGATCGACCCGGCCAGCCGCAGCCCGATACTTCTTGCCTACGACCGGCATCAGTCGGCCACCTCCAGCCCCATCGACCGTGCGGTCCCGGCCACCATCTTCATGGCGGACTCGAGGTCGGAGGCGTTGAGGTCCGCCATCTTGATCTCGGCGATCTTCTTGAGCTGAGCCCGGGTCACCTGGCCCACCTTGGTCCGGTTGGGCTGGCCACTCCCTTTCTCGATGCCCGCTTCCTTGAGGAGGAGATTCGCGGCCGGGGGCGTCTTGGTGACAAAGGTGAAACTGCGGTCGCCGTAGATGGTCACGATCACCGGAATCACCATCCCGGCCTGGGACTGGGTCCGCGCGTTGAACTGCTTGACGAACTCCATGATGTTCACGCCCTGCGGACCCAGCGCCGTTCCCACGGGGGGAGCCGGCGTGGCTGCGCCAGCGGGACACTGGAGCTTGACCACCGCCTGAATCTTCTTTGCCATGCGTCTCCTCGTAACGAAGGCCGGCGTCCTAACCCGCCAGCGTTCTGCCGCAAAGGTCCGTGCGGTCGCGGTTTTCAGGGCTATGGGCTATTGGCTATGGGCTATTGGTCAACAGCCCTGCGGGTTAATGCAGTTTCCAATAGCCAATAGCTAGTAGCCAATAGCCTTCCACCTAGTGTCCTCTCAACTGCAAGTAATCCAGCTCCACCGTCGTCGGGCGCCCGAAGAGCGACACCGACACCTTCACCTTCCCCTTCTCGGGCAGGACCTCTTCCACGGTACCGCTGAAGTCGGCGAAGGGCCCCTCGGTGATCTCCACCGCCTGGCCCACCAGGTAGGGGATCTCTTCCTTCGGCCCCGCCTCGCTCACTTCCTCCGCGATCCCCAGGAGACGGTTCACCTCCTCCTGCCGGAGCGGCTGCGGCAGCTTGCCGGTCCCGACGAATTTGATAACCCCCTGGATGCTGTTGACCAGGTGCTGAGCCTCCTGGCTCATCGTGGTCTCGATCAAGACGTAGCCGGGATAGAGTTTCCGCTCCACCACGACCTTCTTGCCATTCTTGATCTCGATCGCTTCCTGGGTCGGTACCAGGGCGTGGCGCACCAGCTTCTGGTCGCCCGGCCGAGGATCCTCCTCGATCCGTTTCTGCAACAGGGTTCGGACTTTGTTCTCGTGTCCGGCCGTTGTCTGGATCGCGTACCACCGATACTCCATCGCGCTCTCCCGATTTCCGGCGCCCCTACCGGGACAGCGCGGCCACTCCGTCGATGAGGACCTTGGTGAGGAGCAGGTCCACCAACCCGAGGACGATGCCCAAAATCAGGGTGAGCACGACCACCATCCGGGTCGCCTTGATCAGCTCCTTCTGGGTGGGCCAGGAGACCTTGCTCAGCTCGGCCCGCACCGCCACGAAGAAATCCCGGGTCTGCCGGAACCAACCGACAACTCGGTTGCTGCGCTCAGGGACCTGCACCTGCTCCATTACTTCGATTCCTTATGCAACGAGTGCTTGCGACAGCGAGGACAGAACTTCTTCCACTCGACTCGCTCCGGATGCGCCCGCCGGTTCTTGTCGGTGAAGTAGTTGCGGCTTTTGCACTCGGTGCATTCCAGGATGATCTTCTCTCGTGGCATATGGCCCCTGGGCTATTGGTTATTGGCTATTGGCTATTGGAAACAACCCTAACCCGGAGAGCGGTTAACCAATAGCCAATAGCTAATAGCTAATAGCCTATTTCAAGATCTTGGTCACCACGCCCGCGCCGACGGTCCGGCCCCCTTCCCGGATCGCAAAGCGCAGCCCCTCGTCCATCGCGATCGGGGTGATCAGCTCGATCGTCATCTGGATGTTGTCCCCCGGCATCACCATCTCCACCCCCGCCGGCA
>JBQTHV010000162.1:0-6217 GCA_052389555.1 Gemmatimonadales bacterium
TCCTTCACCAGGTTCTCGTTCTGGCCGCCCTTGTTTGCGGTTTCCGGGTTAACGAACGCCGTCCCGGCCCCATTCAGGAACCAGGCCCGCAGGTCCACCATCAGCACCAATTCGGTGGTCTGCCCTTCCCTCACCACGAACGGAGGAATCAGCTCGAACCGCTGGTCCACGTTCAGATCCGTGGTAAAGACAAAGGGCGATCCGTTGAAGGTGCCCCGGGCCCGAATACTGATCCGGCGGAAATCCGGATGCTGCTGGAGAAACGCGAGGTCCGCCTCGGTGTCGTCATCCGGCTTATGGATCTCGAACTCCAGCCGGCGGAAGGTCCCGGTGTCCACCACCACGCTCACGACCTGTTCGGTGCGGCCATCGAGCGAGAGATTGACCAGTAAGGGACCGAACTCGAGCTCCTCGCAGTCGTCATCGTTGCCGCTCCCGCTGTTGTCGCAGGGAAAGGTGTCCTGGAGCCGCTTGAGCTCGATCTCCCGGAGCACAAGCTCCACTTCCTGAAAGACCAGCACGGTGCCGCCCAGGGTCAGGGGCTCCGCGGCGAGGGCCGGGCCGTTGGCCGATCCCCCGCTCGTCGAGGCCATCGAGAGATTCACCCGACCTTGCCCAGGGCCCGGGTTAGGACCGCTAAGGTCGGAGCATCCGCCCAAAGCCAGGCCCAGCGCGGCGAGCTGCACCAGAGTCGAACGTGACATGGATCCCCTCCTTGGGATTGGTTCTGCCCGAAGGAAGGGGCAACGAATAGGCCGGACTGTCCCAATTGATCAACCACCTATACTGCAACGAGTTATGGTCGTGGACCTGGATTAGTACAGGGTCATAATCGGAACGAATCGATACAATATGTCACGATTCGTTGCAGTAGGAAGGACTTCTCGCGGCTTCACCGTATCTCGTCTCACCGGCGGCGGCCGGACCGGCAACGTCTCCGGATTCCCATAGGTCTCGATCAGCCGGCGCAGGACGTCGGCAATCTTCCGCTGCAAAGGGTCATCGATTGGGAGAGGGTAATCGAGCTCACGCTGGGGACGCGAGGGATCTTCCATCAGGCGATAGGTCGCTTCGACGATGAGCTCGCTCCAGTAGGGCTTCGATGGGTTCACCCAGGCCCGTACTCGCACCACGCCGCGCCCGAGCGGGCGTTTGCCGGTGCGCTCCAGCGTCGCGGCATCCAGCCAGCCGGAATCCAAATACCCATCGGCTTCCCGAATTCTCGCGAGCGGAATACTGTCCTTCGCCAGGGCCCCGGCCAGAACCCGAGTGGCGTCAGGAATCTCGAGCTCGACCTCGGCACTTGCCGCCGCGGGGAGCGGGACGAAGGCGGGGCGAGAGGTGGTAGCCCGGCAGGCACCACTGAGGAGCCAAAGCGTCAGCAGCGGCGCGGATCCTCTCACCGACCCTCCGTCTTTCCGGAGATGGCCTTGCGGAGCTCCCCCGCGAGCGCCTCGAGCAGCCCACCGGTGCGCGGGGGAAGCTGGTGACCCGGCTTGATCCCACCACGCTCGAGATAGTCCAGCGCGCGCTCCAGGCCGAGCCGGGCCCGCTCTGCCACGGGCCGGTAACGGGTCAGGGTGTACCACCCGAGCGCGCCGCCGGCGATGAGCGGAATCGCGGCAACCAGCGCGAATGGCGTCATCATACCGGCGATGAGCGCGCCGGCCACGCCGGCCGCCACCCCGGTACATGCGCCACCCAGGTAGCCGCCGCGCGCTTTCCGGAGATCGGCGGTGAGCGTGACATGACAGTAGCCTGATTCGAGCTTGGTGAAGGTCGAGCTCACCATCGTGGCGCGGGCCAGCATGAAGCGGGGTTTCCCGCTGCCAAGGGCCGCGGTCCCCCGCCGCAGCGCGGCCTGCATCCCTCCCATCGGCTCGAACGTAACCCGGCCCGGCTGCTGCCGCAGGACCACGAGGAGCTCGTTCTGATCGAACCACGAGATCAACGCGCGTGCGGCGTCTTCCGGCTCGCCCACGACCACTCGATAGGCGCTCACCTCCGCCGGTCCCACCACCCGCCCCGCGACGCCCGATTCGGCCGGAGCCACGATCGCGGTAGCCTGCTCCAGCATCGCCTGATGGAGATAGCGACCGGGAATGCCGACTTCCCGGCCCAGGGCCAACACCTCTTCGGGCGTGAGACCCTCGCCGATATCGGCCTCCGCGGCCTGGAGCTCGGCCGCACGCTGCATGATCCGCTCGAGCGCCGCGCGGTCGATGCGCTGGATGGGGCCGCTCATCCCACCGCCTCGACAATCACCGCGATCCCCTGGCCCCCGCCGATGCACGCCGACCCTAACCCGCGGCGCTTCCCGATCCGCCGCAGGGTGTGGAGCAGATGCACTGTGATCCGCGCCCCGCTCGCTCCCAGGGGGTGGCCCAGCGCCACCGCGCCGCCTTCCGCATTGGTGCGGGCCCGGTCGAGGCCCAATTCGCGCTCCACCGCGAGATACTGGGCCGCGAAGGCCTCGTTGATCTCGATCCGGTCCATTTCGGCCAGCGTGAGACCGGACCGCTCGAGGGCCTGCCGAATCGCGGGGGCGGGTCCGATTCCCATGATGGTCGGATCCACTCCGGCCACTCCCCACGCGACCAGGCGGCCGATCGGCTTGACCCCGGCCTCGGCGGCATACGCCGCGGAGGTCACGACACAAGCGGCAGCGCCGTCGCTGATCCCCGAGGCGTTGCCGGCTGTCACGACACCGTCCGGCTTGAACACCGGCGGCAGCTTGGCCAGCGCTTCGGGGGTCGTGCCGGGTCGCAGGTGCTCGTCGTTGGCCCACGCGAGGGTCTCCCCGGTCTTGCGGTCCTCGATCGGCACCCGGCAGAGCTCGTCCGTCATGGCGCCGCTCTCCCACGCGCAGCGGGCCGCTTGCTGGCTGCGGAGCGCGAAGGCGTCCGCATCCGCGCGGGTTATGCCGTACTTCGCGGCCAGATTCTCCGCGGTGATTCCCATCGAGCAGCCGCATTGCCGGTCGGTGAGCCCTTGCCAGAGCGAGTCCTCCAGCACGGGCGCCGCCCCCAGCTTGGTTCCCCAACGAGTCCCTCGCAGCACGTAGGGAGCCTGGCTCATCGACTCGGCGCCCCCGGCCAGCACCACGCGAGCCTCGCCCAGCAGGATGCGATGGGCCGCCTGCACGATCGCCTCGAAGCCGGAGCCGCAGAGCCGGTTCACGGTGACCGCCGGCGTCGCGATAGGACAACCGGCGCGGATCCCGACATGGCGCGCGAGGTAAGCCCCGTCCGCCGAGGTCTGCATGGCGTTCCCGAAGATCACCTGATCCACCAGGTCGGGAGGAAGCCCAGCTCGCTCGATGGCTGCTTGCGCCGCAACGGCGCCGAGGTCGGTCGCGGAGAAATCCTTGAGCGTCCCGCCGAACGAGCCGAACCCGGTTCGGACGCCCGAGAGAAAAACGATGTCGGGGCGTTCGCTCACGGTTGCGATCGAGCGGAAGCAGGATAGGGATCCGACACCGGTGCGCCGCAGGTAATGCAGTGCCGCCACCCGGATTCAAACTCGGTACCGCACCGGCTGCACAGGAGCGGAACGAGCCGCTTCCCGCACCAGGGGCAGAACGTGGCGGCGCGGCTCGCCGGCAGGGCGCCTTGGCAATGGCGGCACACTCGTGGCTCGGCACTCGGCGCTCGGCGCTCGGCGCTCGGCGCCTCGGTCGACGCGGACGCTGAGGCGAGCGATGTCACGTGGATCAGTGAGTCCGCGATCTCCTCGAGGATCCCGAGGTCCGGGTTAGGTTGCGACAAGACCTCGCGGCACCGTTCCGCTGCGGCGGCGGGCGAGGTCCTCACCAGCCCGCGTTCTTCGGCCACCAGCCGGAGCAGGACCGTTTCGTAGTCTTCCACGCTCGAGAAGCCGAGGGCCCGGCGTTCCCGCCGATAGGGCATGAGCTCAGTCCGCAGTACCGCGACCGAGACCGGTCGCTCCAGTCCCTCGGGTCTGGCCTCGAGCCGCTCTACCAGCGCTCGAGCAAAGCGAGTCAGCTCATCCATGTCAGCCTCCCAGCGGTGCGAGGGCGTCGAGGTCGAGCGGGAGTGATTCGTTTCGGCGCAGGCGTTCCGCCAGCAGATCGAACGCTGCCTCAGGATCATAGTCGAGGTACTGACCGGCCGCCCGGCGCTCCGCGAGCCAGGTGTCGAATCCCGACGCGACCACGCCCGGAGAGGTTTCCTGCTGCTCTGCGGCCCTGACGGCGAGGTCGTTGGCGTACTCGTTCTTGGGATGGCCGTTGTGTCCGCGGACCCAGGCGAGCTGCACATCGTGCAGCGAGAGCGAGTATTCCAGGGCGCGCCAGAGGTCCAGGTTCTCGACCGGCCCGCCCTTTCGCTTCCAGCCTCGCGTGATCCAGCCTGGCATCCACTCGCGGACGCCGCGCACCAGGTACTCCGAGTCCGAGACGAGGAGCACCTTGAGTCGCTTCTCCTTGCGAGCGAGGAGCTGCAGGACCGCGATGGCGCCGGCGAGCGCCATCTTGTTGTTGGTCGTATCGGGCGAATGGACGTAGAAGTCGCGCCGCTCCAACCGTCCACCGGCACGGATCTCGATGAGCCCCCCGGTCCCGCCCGGCGAGGGGACGTCGCGCCCATTCCCCAGGCAACTCTCGTCGAGATGAACGACCGCGGGCCGCACGAGGGCCATCTATCGTACCACGCGCACGATGCCGCGCTCCAGGAGGACCTCGCCGATCACCGCGGCGGCCGGGGTTTGCTCGCGCCGGAGCGCCTCGAGCAAATCGGCGGCGCGGTTCGGCGGAACGGCGAGGAGGAGTCCCCCGGACGTTTGCGCATCCACCGTGACGAGCCGCTCCGGCTCGCTCAGCCCTTCGTCCCACTGCGCCTTCGCTGCCTGGTAGTTCCGCCGGGTTCCGCCGGGCACCGCACCCTGCTCCGCCAGCTTGATGACCCGCGGGAAGAGCGGCAGCCGGGAGAACTCGATCCGCGCTCCGACCCCGCTCGCCTCCAGCACATTCGCGAGGTGACCCAACAATCCGAACCCGGTAATGTCGGTGGCGGCGCGGACTCCACACTCGAGCGCTGCGCGCGCGGCTCCGTCATTCAGCGTCGTCATCGCCCGCACCGCATCGGCCAGATCCGCTTCCGTTATTAGATCTCGCTTGAGCGCCGTGGTCAGGATCCCGGTCCCGAGCGGCTTGGTCAGCACGAGGATGTCGCCGGGCCGGGCCGCGGCGTTGGTGAGCATGCGATCCGGGTGAACTTCCCCCAGTACGACCATGCCGAACTTGGGTTCGGGATCGTCGATAGAATGGCCTCCTAATACGAGGCACCCGGCCCGGCGAGTGATCTCGCTCGCGCCGCGGAGCACTTCGCCGAGCATCTCGAAGGGCAGCACGTCACGCGGCCAACCCACCAGATTGAGCGCGAAGAGCGCGCGCCCGCCCATCGCATAGACATCCGAGAGCGAGTTTGCGGCCGCGATGGCGCCCCAATCGGCGGGGTTATCGACGATCGGGGTGAAGAAGTCCACGGTCGCCACGAGCGCGCGATCGGGTCCCAGGCGATATACCGCGGCGTCGTCGCGGGTCGCGGCATCGACCAGCACGTTGGCGTCCGGAATCGCGGGTACGTGGCGCAGGACCTGCGCGAGCTCGTCGCTACCGAGCTTGCAGGCTCAACCCGCGCCGTGGGAGAGCGAGGTCAGCCGGATGGTGGGGCGCTGGTCCCGGGGGGGCGATGCCATAACGATGCCTGTGTGCGACCACCAAAACTAAGCCGTTGGCGTGTCGGTTCGACACGCACGCCCCACGCTGACCTGTGTCAATCAAGCTCGGGCCGTTACCCCGTGAATCCTGAACCTCATTGTCCTACAAGACCGAGCGGCCGGGCCTCATCCGGCATGGCTGATGCGGGATATCGTCGGTCTGCGGTCGCACTGAGTATAAGCAATGGGTTGCAGCAGGTCAGTGGATAGCGCTCTCGCACCAACGACGGCTCGCGTCGAACGTATGACTGGGGCCGCTCCTATTTCGCAGGCTCTACTACGAATCGGTGCGTTCGGGATCGCTCTGGCCACTGGGGCCTGCGTCAGCGAAAGGACTCCTTCAGAGCCGGCAACCGTAGCGAATTCTCGTGAACAACGCGTCATCGAACTCCAAGGTCGGCGCTACCTCCCCGTGGGCACTATAGTCGAGGTTGGAGACTCGATCATCGCCCCGCCAGAGCCGTTTGACCCTCGCCGG
>JBQTHV010000163.1:0-1809 GCA_052389555.1 Gemmatimonadales bacterium
TCTCTCCCAGTGCGATGATCACGATGAGACCGTGCCGCTCGACGAAATGCTCGGGGTGGAGGTTCCAGCCTTCCCGCTGGCCGCCCACTCCCGCGGCAAGGAGATCCAGAGCGATGGCCAGAGCCCATCCCCAATAGACGGCGGTGCCTCCAACCAGACTCGCGGCCAGCACGGCGACGAGCCCCGATAGGGAGGCCAGCCCGAAGATGCTGACCGCCCGGCGCTGGGCCGGATTGGGCCAGGCAACCCAGTAATACACGAACAGGCCAATCACCCGAACCCCGACGTACGGCACTGCAAACCAGAGCGGATCAGCGAGCGCTTGCGGGACGCCTACGGCCATACCGAACGCGACGGCTGTCGCGATCAGGGTCAGCACCTGGACGCGGGGATGTTCGGTATTCGCTGCGTTAAGCGCCCAGGTGAACTGGGTCCACGCCCACCAGACCAGCCAGAACACGAGCAGCGCTCCACCGGCTCCGCTCCAGCTCAGGTCCTCGTGGAGGAGATTGGCGACTTGGGTCACCGAGAAGACGAAGACCAGGTCGAAGAACAGCTCGACGAAGGTGACCCTCTGGTCCGCCGGCGAAACGATGGAGAGCGACTTCATGGACGGCGGATCACCCGGCCGCCTTTCATGACGAATCGCACGTCCTGCATAACCCGGATGTCGCGGAGTGGATCACCGGGGACCGCGATGAGATCGGCGAGCAGGCCCGGCGCGATTCGCCCCCGGTCGGTCACGCCGAGGAGATCAGCGGCGTTGAGCGTGGCGGTGCGAAGGGCATCGGCCGGTTTCATCCCTCGCTCCACCAGACTGGCAAGCTCCTTGGCGTTGTCTCCGTGGGGATACACGGCCGCATCAGTCCCGAACGCGATCTTTACCACCGCGGCAATGGCCCGGCGGAGACTCTCCCGCGCGAGCGGGAGCACCTGCTGGGCCTTGGCACGAATCGGGGGCGGTAACGCATTCAGATCGATCGCCTCGGTCAGATAGGTGGTCGGCACGAGATAGGTTCCTCGCTCCTTCATCAGCCGGATCGCCTCGTCATCGAGCATGGAACCGTGCTCGATCGAGGCCACGCCGGCCCGGACCGCCGCCTTGATCCCCTCCGTCCCATGCGCGTGGGCGGCCACCTTGAGACCATGGCGGGCCGCCTCTTCCACGACGGCGCGCATTTCCGCCTCGGTCATCTGCTGAGCCCCGACCGGTCCCTCGAAGGACAGCACTCCGGCCGTCGCACAGATCTTGATGACGGAGGCGCCGTGCTTGATCTGATAGCGCACGGCGCGGAGCACCTGCTCCGGGCCGTCGGCCACCCCGGTTTCGGGAGTTCGCTCGAGGATTCCCGGCGCCCATCCGGTCGCGTCGCAGTGACCGCCGGTGATGCTGATGGAATGGCCCGCCGGAACGATGCGGGGGCCATCGATCAGATCGCGGTCGATCGCGCGCATGAGCGAGACATCCGCAAACCCCGGCGAGCCGACATCGCGGACCGTGGTGAATCCGGCCATGATGGTGCGACGGGCGTTCCGGGCGCCCCGAAGCGCTGCATCAACCGCAGTCTCGCGAACCGCCCGCAGGAACCAGTCGCCTTCGATATCGAAGCTGAGATGGGTGTGGGCATCGATGAGTCCGGGCAGCAGGGTGAGGTCACCCAGATCCAACCCCGTCGCGCCGGCGGGCGGGCGCCCCGGGTTCACCTCGCGAATCCGGCCGCCCTCGATCACCACCGTCACCGGACCTGACAGGGCCCCGGTCTCTGGGTCGAACAGGCGCGCGGCGCGAAGCACGGTGGGCTGCGCGCC
>JBQTHV010000164.1:0-2281 GCA_052389555.1 Gemmatimonadales bacterium
CCACACTGCTCCCGCAGGAACTGGACGAGCAGGGTGCGCGGCTCGACTTCGTGGCGCTCTGGGGTGCCATTGACGCGGAGCTCGATGGGGATTCTCACCGGCGGGTCCTCCCCGGGCGGCGTGACAGGATTGCCGCGGCAAGTATCCGCCCGATACCGAAGGACGTCAAGCTTGCCGCAGCCTGCCGGCGGGGAACTAGCTCATCGGCGGCCTCGCCACGCATATTCTAGGTGCTGCCGCAAGGATGGTGAAACTGCTGCGGAATCTGATTGCTTCTGCGCTGGGCGTGGGGTTGATCGCTTCGGCATGCAGCCCCAGGTCGACGGGCGCTACCCTCGAAACTGTGTTTCGGATGAACCCGCCGACCTGGTTCGAAGACGGCTGGAGTCATTATCGCCTCTCCCCCGACGGGCGCCGGGCCCTCTTCGGCGCACGGTTCGGGCTCTCGGTGATCGATCTGGAGCACGGGACGGTGGACACCGCCGCCGCGCGAGGCCCGCTCGACGTGGTTTGGTTCGCCACCTTCGATCATCGGGGCGCCCTCGCTCGCGTGGGAGCGAAGGGAATAGACACCGCGTGGTTCGTGGAGGGACATTCCGGAGCCGAGCCCGCTCCGCTCCCGGCCGGGGTGATCCCGGCATGGGCTCCGGATGGCCGCACCGTCGCCTGGTTCCAGTTCGGAACCGGAGACCTCGTGATCGGCATGCTGGACTCGGCTCGCCGGTATGCGCTCGGCGGAAGAATCAGCGGCATCGCATGGACTGCGCCCGGGGATGCGGTATTGGCGATGACCTATCAGCCAGACGGGAGCTCTACCCTTCTGCGCGTCGGCCAGGAGGATTCGGTTGAGGTGCTGGCCCGGGGCCTCGACGCGCCACCGCGCTTCGCAGTGATCGGCGTGGCCCCCAACGATCATACCTTTTACCTCGCGCTCGCCAGCGACACCCTTCCCGACAACGCCGCCCGGCACCGGCCGGATGCGGCCCGCGATACCGACATTTACGCGTTCGACCTCGCCACCCGACGAGTGCGGCTGGTAGTCGATGGGCTTGGCGATGACTTCGCGCCCCAGGTGGCCGGCAA
This sequence comes from Gemmatimonadales bacterium, assembly GCA_052389555.1. Lineage (GTDB taxonomy): Bacteria > Gemmatimonadota > Gemmatimonadetes > Gemmatimonadales > GWC2-71-9 > JABFSM01. The sequence goes on from JBQTHV010000164.1 coordinate 1,084, forward strand.
CTTCCTCTACTGGACCCACAATGAGCTTCGCGACGACATCGTCCTCATTCCGGTCTCCGGCGGAGACGCGCAGATCGTGGTCGAAAACGCCGAGATCCCGTACTGGTCGCCGGACGGAAGCCGGCTGGCGTTCACCTTCGGGGGATGGCGAATCGCCGATTGGGCGCTGAACCTCGATGCCGCGGTCGTCGGAATTGATTCCACGGGAAAACGAGTTTCGGAACCGACTCCCGTCGTGACCGGCTACCACGAGGACTTCACTCCGGCTTGGTCACCCGACGGCCGCTGGATGGTCTATCACTCTCATCGCTCCGGCGGTCCCGTGCCGGACTACTCGGCGCCGGGCTCGACCGACGACCTGTATCTACGCCGAGATGGTGCCCCCATGGCCGAGGAGATCCGGCTCACTGATTTCGGCTGGGAAGTGGGGGTCGCCGATTGGGCCCCTGACGGGCGACGCCTGGTTTTCGACTCGTGGGCGCGCGACGGCCCACCGGCTCAGGCTCGACCCTGGATTGCAACCATCGACCCGACCTCGGGCCGGCGACACCACTTCGAGCGGCTTCCCATCCCTCCCGAGGTCAGGGGTACGCTGTTCTTGTCTTGGTCGCCGCGGGCTGACCGAGATGAAATCGCATTCATCGCTGCGGGAGAGGGAGCCCGCCAGTCGCTCTGGATTACCACCCCATCCGGTCGTGGCGCCCGGAAGCTCCTCGACTTCGAGAGCGCGACCTATGGAGGGCTCGATTGGTCACCCGATGGGGAGCGTATCGTCTTCTCGGGTCTCGCCGGCGGACGGATGCAACTCTTCGAGATCGCACGCGGAGGGGGAGCGCCGCGCCAGCTAACCCGCGATCCCCACGGCATCCTCCATCCTCAGGTCTCTCCGGACGGCCGTTGGATTGCCGCCAGCCGAATCCGGCGCTCGATGGAGCTCCGCCGGATTGCGGTGGGGAGCTATTGAAGACCCCCACCTCATTGAATTCGGTCATTATCGGGACTTCGGCGGCCACACGACGAGTGAATGGACCCGATTGTCTTGCATGCCAATTGCTGCACGGAACTACAGATCTAGGGAGCCGGCCGCGAGGGCTGGCCCAAACCGGGCTTTCACCATATATAAGAGGCAGGTAGGGAAATCCGGCCGGAAGCAAATCTTCCGGCTTTAAACCGTAAGAAAAGCAAGAAGGAGTGCGGT
>JBQTHV010000165.1:0-2443 GCA_052389555.1 Gemmatimonadales bacterium
TGGGCTCTGGCCATCGCTCTGGATCTCCTTGCCGCGGGAGTGGGCGGCCAGCGGGAAGGCTGGAACCTCCACCCCGAGCATTTCGTCGAGCGGCACGGTCTCATCGTGATCATCGCACTGGGAGAGACTCTGATCGTGGCGGCGGCAGGTCTCGCGGGGGCTCCACGGTTCCCGGTCGCGATCGCGACGGCGGTCCTTGCCGTGGCCGTGAGCGGTGCGCTCTGGTGGAGCTACTTCCCCTATATCAAGCCGGCGCTGGAGCGCGCGCTGCGCCGGAACGATGGAAGCGCCCGCTCCACCATGGCCCGCGACGCGTTCAGCGTAGTCCATTTCCCCATGCTCTGCGGGGTCGTTGCGATTGCGGTCGCGGAGAAGGAGGCGCTGGTCCATCCGGCGGTGACCTTTCCTCTTTCGATGCGGGTTACCTTCGCGGCCGGGCTGGTGCTGTTCGTCTGGGGGACCGCGCTCGCCATCTGGCGGGCCACCGGCGTGGTGCTGCCCTGGCGCTGGGTGCTGGTGCTGGCCGGGGTGGCGGGGGTGCTGACCCTCGCGACTGAGCCGTGGGTCCCGTTCGGTCTGGTTACGGTCGTGCTGGTTGCTCTGACCCTGCTGGAACATCGGGTCTTCCGGAGGGCTGACCGCCTGACTGTCTGATCGCCCCCGACCCCCGGGTGTCGATTCCCTGGGGTCCCGTTCGACTATGGGGTGTCCATTACCCTAACCCCTTTGGAGAAGCCCATGAAATACCTGTGTCTGATCTATGAGAACGAAAAGGCCTGCGAAACGATCCCCGAGGCGCAGGCAAACCAGATCATGGGCGAGTACTTCGCCTTCACCGACTCGGTCCAGAAGAGCGGCCATTACGTGGCGGGCGAGGCACTCCAGCCCACCCACACCGCGACCACGGTCCGGGTCCGGAACGGGAAGGTCTCGACCACCGACGGACCCTTCGCCGAGACCAAGGAACAGCTCGGCGGCTACTATCTGATCGAGGCCAGGGATTTGAACGACGCGATTCAAGTCGCCTCGCGGATCCCGGGGGCCCGGATGGGCAGTGTCGAAGTGCGGCCCATCGTGGTGTTCGATCGTCCCCAGCAGTAACCCACAAGGAGAGCATAATCATGCGATTCATGATGCTGATGATCCCGCGCGTCTATCAGCCCTCGACTCCGGCCGCGGAGCGCGCGGGCCCCGACTTCATGCCGCCCGCGGACGCGGTGGCGAGGATGATGAAGTACAACGAGGAGCTGGCGAAGGCCGGTGCGCTCGTGGCACTCGATGGCCTGCATCCGCTCCAGGAAGGTGCCCGCATCTCGTTCCGAGGTGGCAAGCCGAGCACTACGGATGGCCCATTCATCGAAGCGAAGGAAGTCCTCGGCGGCTACTGGATCATCGACGTGAAGTCGAGGGAGCAGGCGGTCGAGTGGGCCCGACGCGTGCCGGCCGACGAGGGCGATGTGATCGAGGTACGCCAGATCTTCGAGGTCTCCGAGTTCCCGCCCGACGTCCAGGAAGTGGTGGCGAGCTCGCCGATCGCCAAGGAGTTCGAGCATCAGGGTGGGGTAAACCGGTCCCGTTGAGGGCCGGACCCGAGTGAGCGAGGGATCGGAAACCGGGGCGCGCGCCGAAGTCGATCGAGTCTATCGCGCCGAGTCGCGCCGCGTCCTCGCCACCCTGATCCGCATCCTGGGTGATTTCGATCTCGCCGAGGAAGCGCTCCACGAGGCATTCGCCGCTGCCGTGGAGCGGTGGCCTCGTGACGGCGTGCCGGTCAATCCACGGGCCTGGCTGGTTTCCGCGGGTCGCTTCAAAGCTATCGATGGGCTTCGTCGCCGGGCCCGGTTCGACGCCTCGCTCGCCGTGCTGGCCGGGCAGCTCGAGACGGGGTCCGATCCAAAGGACTGGGACGACGAACGGGTCGAGGACGACCAGCTTCGCCTGATCTTTACCTGCTGCCATCCGGCGCTCCCGCCGGATGGGCGCATTGCGCTCACGCTGCGGGAGGTGTGCGGGCTCACCACCGAAGAGATCGCGCACGCCTTTCTCACCTCACCTGCCGCGGTCGCGCAACGGATCGTGCGCGCCAAAGCCAAGATCCGGGACGCGAAGATCCCCTATCAGGTCCCGGCCCGCCCCGACCTGGCGGAACGGGTCGACGCCGTGCTCCTGGTGGTCTATCTCGTCTTCAACGAAGGCTACCTGGCCTCGGCCGGCGCGAGCCTAACCCGCGCTGATCTGTCGGGCGAAGCGATCCGGCTCGCGCGACAGCTGCTCGAGCTGCTACCCGAGACCGAGGTCATGGGACTCCTGGCCCTGATGCTCCTCAACGAGTCCCGCCGGGCTGCTCGTGCCTCTCCGGCGGGAGAACTGGTGCTGCTGGAAGAACAGGACCGGTCCTTGTGGAATCGGGAGCTGATCGCCGAGGGGACCCGCCTGGTCGAGC
>JBQTHV010000166.1:0-4158 GCA_052389555.1 Gemmatimonadales bacterium
ACATTCCCCTGCGCATCGAGTCGCGCTCGCACCGGCCGGTTGAACCGGCGCTGCTCGCCGACGAACGCATTCATCAGATCCTTGGTCGAGGTGTAGAGGAGCCGGACGAAGGGGAGTCGCTCGAGCAGCCGGTCGAGGGCGTTGACCGCGCCGCGGGTGACGAGGTTGGACGCCAGCATTCCCACCAGCGTGATGGCGAGTACCGTGATGACCAGGCCGAGCCCCGGGATGCCAACCGGAAGCAGGCGATCCACGCTGCTCACGACCCACCAGCCGACCCAGATCGTGATGGCCGCCGGGGTAACGATGACCAACCCGCGGAGGAAGTATCGAGCAAACGGTTTCATGCGAGCACGTCCGTCAGATGGTCGAGGAGGGCCTGGAGGTGGGCGGGCTCGAGGTCGCCCATGTGACCGATCCGAAGCACCGGACCGTGTCGCGGGTCGAGCGGGCCTCCCACCTGCCAGCCGTCCCGCTCGAGAGTGGCCATCACCTGGGCAGGCTGAAACCGCTCGGGCAGGACCAGCGCTGACACCGAAGGAGACCGGGAGGTTCCTCCCGGAGCGGAGACGAGCAGGCGAAGCTCGGGCTTTCCGGCGACCCAGCGATCCATCAGTTCTCGCATCTCCTGGTGTCGCTGCCACCGCGCCGGCCAGCCGCCGCTCCGCGCGATCCGTTGAAGCTGGCACTGCAGCGCGAAGATCAGCGAAAGGGCCGGCGTCCACCAGGGCAGGTTCTCTCGGGCGATGGAGACGAGCCTTCGGACCGAGAGATAATAGCCTGCGTCCCGCTGCGACTCGGCCCGCTTCTCGAAACGCGTGCTGGCCACGCCGAAGGCGAGACCGGGCGGGATCGCGAATGCCTTCTGCGATCCAGTGCAGAAGTAGTCGACGTCCCACTGGTCCATCTCGACGGGCATCGCGCCGACCGAGCTCACCCCATCGACGAGCAGGACCATGTCGCCGCGGGCGTGCACCAGCTGCGCGAGCTTGGCGATATCGGCGAGGGCTCCGGTCGAGGTCTCGCTGTGCACCACGGCGACGGCATCGACCTCGGGCCCGTCGAGGAACTGCTCCAGCTGGTCCGCCGTGATTGCCTGCCCGGGATGCACGTGGACCCGGATGACTTCCTTGCCGCAGCCTTCCGCGATCCGAGCCAGATACTCCCCGAAGTACCCGCCCACCGCCACCAGGATCCGGCGCCGCACCCCGCTGCGCACGCCTGCCTCGAGCAGCGAGGTGCCGGATCCCGTCGCGACGAACACCGGCTGCGCCGTCCCGAACGCCTGCTGCAGCGAGGGCTGCATCGCGGTCATGATCTCGCGCATCCGCTCGCTCCGGTGCGAGAACATCGGCTGGACCTGCGCCGCGAGCACCTCGGGATGGACGTCGGTCGGCCCGGGCAGGAAGTTCCGCCCGAACTCCCACCTCTCCCCTCTCACCTCTCACCTCTCACTTTCACGTCACCCTCTCGAGCCGCGGGTTAGGCCGGTACTCCCGTCCCACCTTGGCGCACGGCCGGCCTTCCACCCGCACGACGTCCGCCGTGAAATCGTAGCGGCCCTGGAAGAGCGAGCTCCCCACGCCGTAGGCATCCACCGGCACGCCCAGCCGGCTGAACTCCTGGATCTTCTCGACGGTGAAGCCACCCGAGACGACGATCTTGACCCGGTGGAAGCCACGCTGATCCAGCGCGCGGCGCACGTTCTCGACCAGCTGCGGGCAGACGCCGGTGGGACGAAAGGTGCCCATTTGCGGGATCACCGATTTATCCACCAGCATTTCGCTGGTGTCGATCCGCACCCCGTACAAGCGGTCGCCCAGCGCTTCGGCCACCTTGAGCGACGTGGTCACGCAATCGTTGTCGAAATCTACCAGCGTCACGAGTCGCACCGAGGGATCGATGTGTTCCGCGAACTTGAGCGTCGCCGCCACGGTGTCGCCGCCCATGGCCGCGACCAGCGCGTGCGGGACGGTGCCGACACCCTGAGAGCCCCACCAGGACGCCTGAGCATCGGTCGAAACCCCGATCGCGCCGGCGACGTGCGCCGCGTAGCCGTCGCCGGTCTGCACCAGCCAGTGATCGTGGCGTGCCGGAAAGAACATCACCTCTTTCGGTCGCGCTGCGTCCACGACCCGGCGGGTATTGGTGCCGATCCTGGTCCGGCGGGCGAGCACGCCCAGGTAGAGGGTTTCCAGGTGCGCGAAGGCGTCGTAGGGGCCGTCGATCAGCATCACCGTTTCCCAGGGATGGATCTCGTCGCCGTCTCGCAGGGCCCAGACCTCGAGGTCGCTCCATTCGATCGCACAGAGGTTGAGGATGGCGATCGCTTCGTCGCTGCCGCCCAGATACGCGTGCGTCTTCCCGAACACTTGCATCGTCACCCGCGGGCGGATCCCTTCGGCCAGCAGGATTTCACGAGCTCGAGTGAAGTACTTGTCGGAGTAGTAGCCGGCCCGCATCTTGTCGACCGGCAGATGGAAGACCGAGGGATCGAGACGCGGCCGCCGCTCAGGCACAGGTGCAGCGCTCACCGGTTTGATGGACATGGTTAAGGGGATTCGGCGGATTCCGGGTGGACCGGCACGCCACGAAGCTAGGGCCGGCCCCCCGGTGCGGCAAGTTGACAGAACTCGAGGGAGACGGCTGATTCTACCCTCCTGTTCTCGCCGAGGTTCGCGTGCCGAATCGGGTTAGCCGTCGGGATTTTGTGGGCGGTGCCGCACTGGTGGTGGCCGGGTCGCCGCTTGCCGCGGCGAAGGCCCCATGGGTTCGGCCCGGTCGCGCCTCGCGATTTGCCGCGGTGGGTTCGGCCAACGGGTTGCGCGGCGTAACCCGCGCGCTCGAGCTGATCCGGCAGGGCGGGGACACCCTCGACGCCGCAGTCGAGGGGGTCAAGATCCAGGAGCTCGATCCCGAAGACGAATCGGTCGGATATGGCGGTCTTCCCAATGAGGCCGGTGTGGTGCAGCTCGATGCGAGCTGCGTGCATGGTCCCACCCGCCGCGCGGGAGGGGTCGCCGCGCTCGAGGGCATCAAGACTCCCAGCGAAGTCGCCCGCCTCGTGCTCAAGTACACCAATCACATCCTGCTCGTGGGAGAAGGCGCCAAGCGCTTCGCGCTCTCCTACGGATTCCAGGAAGAAGACCTGCTGACCGCCAGGTCGCGGGAGAAGTGGCTTCGCTGGCGCGCCAACCGGTCCCCCAGCGACAGCTGGATGGACGTACCCGAGGGGCAGCCCGTGGGGCCGCGCCCGGCGGGCACCGTCACCCTGGAGGTGATCAACGACAAGGGCGAGATCTCTTCCCTGACGACGACGAGCGGATTGGCCTGGAAGATCCCGGGACGCGCCGGTGACTCCCCGATCGTCGGCGCGGGCCAGTACACCGACAACGAGATCGGCGCCGCGGGCTCCACCGGGCTGGGCGAGCTCAACATCATGGTGTGCGGGGGTTTTCTCACGGTCGAATTCATGCGCCAGGGCAGAAGTCCCACCGATGCCTGCCTTGCTACGCTCCGGCGGGTCGTTGCCATGTGTCCTGACGCGTGGCGCGATGCGCGGGGCCGGCCTCCCCAGCTCACCTTCTACGCGATCAACAAGCGGGGCGAGTACGGCTCCGCCGCGATGTTTCCCAGCCGCTACGCCGCCGGCGACGATGCCGCGGGAGCGCGTCTCCTGGACTGCGCCTTCCTCTACGAGCGGCCTTGAATGCGCCGCGCCCTGGTGATGCTCCTCGCGTGGGTTGCGCCGGTCGCTACCCTGGCTGCCCAGGAAGAAGAAGACGAGAAGATCCCTCCCCGAATGGATTGGTTCCCCTATCTCCTGGGCGATGCGAACCACGGGCTGCTCGTCATTGGCCACTGGCAGTTCGCCCGGCAGTCCGAGTACAACCAGCGCTTTCCGTTCGACTGGTTCCTCGGCGTCGAGGGAGCGTGGGGAACGAGGGGGACGCGGTTGGTGACCGTGAAGGGTCGCGCGCCGCTGCTCATCGATGGTTTTCGCTTCGCCTTCGATGCCGGCGCCGGGCGAATCGGCCGGTTCGGATACTACGGACAGGTGGCGGGAGGCGTCGATGAGGAGGGCGATCAGCCCACCGACTTCTTCCGAACCCACCGCACCCGCTATTACGCCCAGGGCGAAGTGAGCCGACGGCTGAC
>JBQTHV010000167.1:0-7861 GCA_052389555.1 Gemmatimonadales bacterium
GAGCCGCTGATCGGTTACTTCCCCAACGTGCTGGTGCTGCGCACCGCGCTCGACGGCGACCCCACGTTCGCCGAGCTGGTCTCGCGGGTGCGGGCGACCTGCCTCGGCGCCTTCGCACACCAGGATGTCCCGCTCGAGAAGCTGGTGCTCGAGCTGCGCGAAGGCGGCCTCACCGGGCCTAACCCGCTGTTCCAGGTGCTGTTCCTGGTCGAATCGCGGGCCGCGGAGCCGCAGCGGGTCTCCGGAGCGGTGCTCGAGCCGATGGCGGTCGACTTCGGAACCTCCAAGTTCGACGTGTTGCTGGCCATGGGGGAATCCCCGGACGGGCTTCGCCTGATGATCGAGTACCGGACCGATCTGTTCGATGCCGAAACGATCGACCGGATGGCCGGGCACCTGGGCGCCCTGCTCGAGTCCGTGGCGGTAAACCCAGAGCAACCCATCTCGGCGATCCCGCTCCTCTCGCCCGAAGAGCGACGCCGCATTCTGGTGGAGTGGAACGATACGGCGCTTCCCGTCCCGGCGGACGCCACCATGCACGGCCTGTTCGAGGCGCAAGCCGCCAGAACCCCCGACCACGTGGCAGTGGTGGGCAGTGGTCCGGCGCTCAGCTACGGGGAGCTCGAGGCACGCGCGGCGGCGGTGGCCGAGCGGCTCCGCGGGTTAGGCATAGGCGCCGGGGACATCGTGGCCGTCTGCCTGCCCCGCACGCCGGAGATGGTGGTGGCGCTCCTGGGAGTCCTCAAGTCGGGCGCCGCGTACGTCGCCCTCGACCCCGCCTATCCGCCGGAGCGCATCGCCTTCATGCTCCAGGATACCGGCGCGCCGGTGGTGCTGACTACCGAGGCATTGGCGCTCACGCTCCCCGAGACCCGCGGCACCCACGTGGTGGAGCTGGACCGCGGCGAGGCCGGATGGCCGGAGCCGCCCGGGGAGGCGCCCACCCCAGGTGCCGCGACGCCGGCCGATCTCGGCTACATCATCTACACCTCGGGGTCCACCGGGAAGCCGAAGGGGGTGGCCATCGAGCACCGGAACGCGGTGGCATTCCTGGAATGGGCGCGGACGGTGTTTGCCGCCGACGAGCTCGCCGGCGTGCTCGCATCCACTTCCCTGTGCTTCGACCTTTCGATCTTCGAGGTTTTTGCACCGCTGGTGACCGGCGGTGCTGTGGTGGTGGTCGAGAACGTGCTCGAACTCGCCGGGCTACGGTCTCCCCATCCGGTCACCCTCGTCAACACCGTCCCTTCTGCGATGACCGAGCTCTTGCGGTCGGGCGGGATTCCCTCGACGGTGCGCACCGTCAACCTGGCCGGCGAGCCACTCTCAACCGCGCTGGTGCGCGAGCTGTACGGGCTGGGCCACGTCGAGCGGGTCTATGACTTGTACGGTCCCTCCGAGACGACCACCTACTCGACCTTCACGCTGCGGAGTGCCACCGCGCCCGCCACGATCGGACGGCCCATCGCCAACACCACGGTGTACGTGCTCGATGAGCATGGCGAGCCGGTCCCGATCGGCGCGGCCGGCGAGCTCTACATCGGCGGTGCAGGCGTAGCGCGCGGCTATCTCAACCGGACCGAGCTGACCGCGCAACGCTTCGTCCCAGACCGATTCGCAGGAACGCCGGATGCACGGATGTACCGCACCGGCGATAAGGTGCGCTGGAAGGCCGGCGGCCAGCTCGAGTTCCTCGGCCGGGTGGATCAGCAGGTGAAGGTCCGGGGCTACCGGATCGAGCTGGGCGAGATCGAGCACGCCCTCGGCTCCCATCCGGCCGTGCGCGAGGCCGCGGTCGTCGTGCATGATGCCTCCGGCGACCGCCGGCTGGTTGCCTATGTGGTCCCCGCAGAGGATGCCGGGAACGGCCAGGCCGCCGAGGAGGTTGTCCGCCGATGGGGCGCCGTGTTCGACGAGACCTACCGCTCCGGAAATGGCGCCTCCGAATCGGGCTTCAACATCGCCGGCTGGGTGAGCAGCTACGACCTGCAGCCAATTCCACCCTCGGAAATGCGCGAATGGGTCGATCAGACGGTAGAGCGCATCCTGGCGCTTCGCCCCCGGAGGGTGCTCGACGTGGGATGCGGCACCGGGCTCTTCACCTTCCGGGTCGCGCCCCACTGCGAGCGCTACCACGGGATGGACATCTCGGCCGCCGCGCTGCGGGCCATCGAGGCCGATCCCGCCATGCGGTCCCTCTCGAACGTCACGCTCGAGCCAGGAAGCGCTCACGAGATCGACCGGTTCGCTCCGGAGTCCTTCGACCTCGTCGTGCTCAACTCGGTGATCCAGTACTTTCCGAGCGTCGAGTACCTGCTCGACGTGCTGCGCAAGGCGACCCGTCTCGTCGCGCCGGGTGGGGCCATCTTCCTGGGCGACGTCCGCTCATTCCCCCTGCTCGAGACCTTCCATACTTCCGTGGCCCTCGCCCAGGCGGCGCCGACGCTCGGCGTGGCCGACCTGCGCTCGCGCATCCAGCAGCGAATGGCGCACGAGACCGAGCTGGTGGTGGATCCGGCGTTCTTCGAGGCCGCCCGGGTACAGCTCCCCACCATCACCGAGAGTATCGCCAGTCCGAAGTCCGGTCGGGCGCGCAATGAGCTGACCAAGTTCCGCTACGACGTTGCCCTGCGGATCGGGGGCGCCGAAGCGGCACCGGCTACCGCGCGCGCCGAACGGCTGGACGAGGTACGCGGGCTGCTGCGTGACCGTCCGGCCGTGCTGCGGGTCCTGAACCTGCGAGATGGACGCCTAACCCGGGACTTGGCCGCCCGCGAGTTCCTCGCCACCGCCGCCTCGGGAGCGACCGTGCACGATCTGCTGGAGGCGCTCGACTCCGCGCCGTCAGACGGCATCGAACCCGAGGAGCTCCTCGCGCTCGACCCGGAATACACGGTGGAGTTGCGAGTGCCGCAGTCCGGACTACCCGGTCGCTTCGATGCGCTCTTCCGGGCCAGGGGCGCCTCGCCGCTTGCCGCTGCGCCGGCGGCTCCGACGTTCGCATTGCGTCCCTGGCGCGACTACGTCCACCATGCCTCGCCGGAAGTGTTCCCCGCCGACCAGGTGCGCGAGTGGCGCGGGTACCTCGGCCAGCACCTGCCGGAGTACATGGTGCCCCAGGTGTTCGTGCGCCTCTCGCGGCTTCCGCTCACTCCGAACGGGAAGCTGGACCGCAAGGCGCTCAAGCCTCCTTCGGGTGAGCGCGCTTCGCGTGCGTTCGTGGAGCCGCGGAATGAGACCGAGCGAACCATCGCAAGGTTCTGGGCCGAAGTGTTACGGCTGGATCGGGTCGGGGTCGAAGACGGCTTCCTCGAGCTGGGAGGTCATTCGCTCCTCGCGATGCGCATTCTCGGCCTGATCCGCCAGGAATTGGGGGTGAGTCTCTCGCTCGCCGAGATTCTGGGTGATGTGACGGTTGCGGGTTTGGCCGCCGCTGTCGCAGAACAACAGTCGAAGCAGGGGGACTCCACCGAGCCGGCTCTCGCGCCAGTCGATCGGGGGGAATACACCCTGAAGGCCTCGGCATGAGTGCCGTGAAACGCCTGTTCATCGTGGGGTGTCCCCGGAGCGGGACTACCTGGACCGCGTTGTTGCTCGCGCAGCACCCCGAGGTTCGGGTCTGTCAGCAGGTCGGGGTAGTGTCCGCGATGGCGACCTTTTGGCGGTGGTGGGCGAAGGGGGAGCAGCAGACCAACAACCGGTATATCAGTAGCGTGGTTCGCTTCGGGCTCGGCTATGACGCCCCGCGTTTCGAGCAGCTTCTAACCCGCGACGACGTGGTGCGGATCTGCCGGAGTATCGCCGACCAGACCTACGCGAAGGCAACCACCGGCGCCGAGGGATGCCGGGTGGTCGTCGACAAGACCCCGGAAAACGTCAGGCACCCGGACTTGCTCGCCGAAGTGCTGCCGGACGCCTACTACCTCCACATGATTCGGGACCCGCGTGACTTGTTTGTGTCCCAGCGGCACGGGGCGAAGGAATTCGGCGCCACCTTTCCGACGAAACCCGATGAGAGCGCGCTACTCTGGGTAAATGATGTCCGGCGCGGCCGCCGGCTAGGCGAGCTCGTGCCGAACTACCGCGAGCTGCTCTACCGGTCGTTGCACTGGGACGGACCGGCCACATTGACCGGCCTCCTCGAGTGGCTCGGCCTCACGGGGGATCCCGCCTGGGTGGAACAGGTGCTCGCGAAGACCAGCGCGGAGAATCTGAAGCAGTCCGAGGGAACGCCAACCAACTTCTTCCGGGTCGGCAAGGTGGGGCGGTGGCGGAAAGAGCTGACCGCGGGGGAGCTCCATGCGCTGGAGTTCTACGCGCGCGATCTCATGGGCGAGGTGGGGTTCGAGCCTGCCCACCCCACCTCGACCCGCAAGCCGACCGGCCTCGTCGTGCGCGACCTCGCCAGACGCGTTGCCTCGTTCGCGAAAGCGGTGATCGGATGAGCAGCGCGGACTCTCGTGCACCGGATTCCAGCGCTCTAGTGAAGCGCATGTTTATCGTGGGCTGTCCCCGGAGCGGGACTACCTGGATGGCGCTGTTGCTCGCGCAGCACCCGGAGATCCAGGCGTGCCAGCAGATCGGGGCGATCTCGTCGCTCCACAAGTTCTACCTGTACTGGCGGAGAGGCGAAACGCACACCCGGTACCACTGCAGCGTGATCCGGTTCCCCGATGGCGACCTCGCTTCGGGGGGGAAACCGGTTTACGAGCCGCTCATGTCGCGCGAGACCATGCTCGGTATCGGACGCACGATGCTCGACCAGGTGTATGGGCAGGCCGAGGCGAAGCACCCCGGTGCAAAGGTGATCGCCATCTCGATGCCGGAGAACGCGCTGACCGCCGAACTGATGGTCGAGCTGATGCCGGACGCCTATTTCCTGCACTTGATCCGGGACCCGCGCGCCGTGTTCGTATCCCAGCGGCGGGGGACGGAAGACTTCGGGGCGCGCTTCCCGACCGACCCATACAACTGCGCGCTGTCCTGGAACAACTACGTCACGAAGGCGCGGAAGCTCGTGGCGCTCTCGCCGCACTACCGCGAGGTGCGCTACGAGACGCTGAAGCAGAACGGTGCCGCCGAGCTGCGCGGGATCCTCGAGTGGCTCGGCGTGACCGCCGACCCGGCGTGGTGCGAACGGATAACCGCGGCGACGACCGTGCAAAAGCTGCAGGGGACACCTGGAACCCCGAAGAACTTCTTCCGGGCCGGCAAGGCCGAGGGCTGGCGGAAGGAGATGAAGTCGAGGGAACTCCAGACGGTGGAGTACTTCGCACGCGATCTCATGCTCGAGCTGGGGTATGAACCGGTACACCCTCGATCGCACCGGAAGCCGGCTCGCGTTGCGGTTCGGGAGGCCCTCGGGCGGATCCGTGCGATGGCGCAGGCGGTGGTCGGATGAGTACCGCCTCTCCCTCGTCGCTGGGTGTGACGGTTCTCACTGGCGCGGCCGGCAACGTGCAGGTCATGCCGACCTCGTTCGCGCAGGAGCGGTTCTTCCTGCTCGAACAAATCGAGCCGGACGCGGCGATCTACACGATCCCTGTCGCCCTCCAGCTCCGCGGCCCGCTCAACGCCGCGGCGCTGGAGGGCGCGCTCAATGCCGTGGTGGCGCGCCACGAGGCACTCCGCACGGGATTCGACGTTCAGGGCGACGATCCCGTACAGGTGGTGTTCCCCGCCCTGCGCGTGGTACTCGGCCGGCGCGACCTGAGCTCGCTCCCGCCTGAGGCGCGCGAGGAAGCGGTGCTCGCCGCGACGACGGGGGAGGCGAACCGCGGCTTCGACCTGCGCACCCCGCCCCTCGTGCGCGCGGTGTTGCTCCGGCTCGCGCCGGAGGAGCACGTCCTGTTGCTCACCGCGCACCACATCGTCACCGATGGGTGGTCGTTCGGCGTGCTGTACCGTGAGGTGGCCCATTTCTATGGCACCCTCACAGGCAGGTCGAATGGAGACCTGCCGCCTCTGCCGATCCAGTACCCCGACTACGCGGTGTGGCAACGAAGGGCCTTCCAGGGCGCGACCATCCGCCGCCAGCTCGCGTACTGGCAGACCCAGCTCCGGGGGCCGCTGCCCGTGCTGGAATTGCCGCTCGACCGGCCTCGCCCTGCCCTGCAGAGCTACCGCGGCGCGCGGCGCGAGATCCCGCTCCCGAAAGCCCTGGTCGAGAGCGTCCGCGCGCTCTGCCGGGCCGAGGGAGCAACGCCCTTCATGGGCTTCCTCGCCGGCTTTCACGCCTTGCTGCACCGGTACAGTGGGCAAGAGGACCTAACCGTCGGCACCCTCACGTCCGGCCGGCACCGCACCGAGGTGGAACCGCTGATCGGATTGTTCGTGAATACCCTTGCTGTGCGAGTCGATCTCTCGGGGACGCCCAGCTTCACCACTGTGCTCGCGCGGGTGCGCGAGGCGGCAACGGCTGCCTATGCGAATCAGGAGGTACCGTTCGAGCAGGTGGTGCAGGCGGTGGAGCCCGAGCGCGATCGCAGCCGCAGCCCGATCTTCCAGGCCGCGTTCCAGCTGCTCGAAACGATCACCGCGGAGCTCGAGCTGCCCGGCGTGACAGCCGTGGCGCTCCGTAGCGACAAGGCCACCACCAAGTTCGACCTCACCCTGATGCTCTCGGGGGCGCCGGGCGGCGCGCTCCGGGCGATTGTCGAGTACAACACCGATCTATTCGACGCGGCCACGATGGACCGGCTACTCGCGCACTACCGCGCCCTGCTCGAGGGCGCGGTTCGCGCGCCGCACCTTGCAGTGGCCGCGCTGCCGCTCCTGACCCCGGCCGAGCGCAAGCAAGTGGTGGAAGAGTGGAACGCGACCGAGGCGGACTATCCGCGCGAGGCCACGGTGCACGCCCTGGTGGCGGCCCAGGCAGCAGAGACCCCGAACGCCGTGGCCGTCGAGTTCGCGGGCGAGCGCCTCACCTATGCGGAGCTCGAGCAGCGTGCCGAGCGGCTCGCGGCGGTGCTGCGGGCGCGCGGAGTCGGGCGAGATACCCCGGTGGCGCTCTGCGTGGAGCGGTCGCCCGACATGGTGATCGGCATGCTGGGGATCTGGAAGGCGGGGGGCGCGTACGTGCCGCTCGATCCGGCCCACCCGGCGGAACGGCTGGCGTTCGTGCTGGAGGACGTGGGCGCCGCGCTGGTGCTGGCCCACCACCCGACCGTTCAGCAGCTCGAAACGCCGGTGGAGCGGCTGCTTCTGCTCGACGCACCGCTTCCCGAGGTGGAGAAGACCGAACCCATCGAGGCATCGCCCGACGACCTCGCGTACGTGATCTACACCTCAGGGTCCACTGGGAAGCCGAAGGGCGTCGAGGTGTCGCACCGCGCGGTGGTCAATTTCCTCGCGTCCATGCGGCGCGAGCCGGGACTCACTGCCCGCGATACCCTGCTCGCGGTGACGACGCTGTCGTTCGATATCGCGGGCCTCGAGATCTGGCTCCCGCTCACGGTCGGCGCTCGGGTCGTGATCGCGCCGCAGGACGTCGTGAGCGATGGCCCGGGCCTCGCCGAGCTCATGGCCTCCTGCGGTACCACGGTGATGCAGGCGACGCCGGCCACCTGGCAGCTCTTGCTCGAGTCGGGGTGGCTGGGATCTCCGCACCTGCGGGTCCTCTGCGGCGGCGAGGCCTTTCCGCCTCGGCTCGCCGAGCGGCTCGTCGCATCCTGCGCGTCCGTGTGGAACATGTACGGGCCGACTGAGACGACGATCTGGTCCGCCGTCCGGCGCATCGAGCCTAACACGCCGGTCACGATCGGCGGCCCGATCGCCAACACCCGGTTCTACGTACTCGATGCGCGCGGCCAGCCGCAACCGGTCGGCGTGGCGGGTGAGCTCTGCATCGGCGGCGACGGCC
>JBQTHV010000168.1:0-3338 GCA_052389555.1 Gemmatimonadales bacterium
ACCTGAACGGGCTGGTGCTCAAGCCGCCGACGACGGCGGACGTCCTCGGGTATTGCCAACCGGTCTGGGTGAGCGACTACAACTGGCGCGCGATGGTCGCGTATCGGGAGGGCGGGCCCAATAACGCACCGGGCGGGGCGATCGGGGCGAACAGGGCGAACAGGGCGAACGGGGCGAACATGGCGAGCGGGGACGATGGCCTATTGGTTTGGGGAAGGATTGGGCCGGAGGGCATAGCGCTCGAGCCTTCATTCCGGGTACCGTTCTCGACGGCGGCCGCGCCGCGACCCGGGCCTTACCAGGTCGAGCTGCTTCGTGCCGATGGCAGCATGCTGGGCGCCGCGCGGTTCGAGGCGCCCGAGATCGCCGATCTCCCGGGCGGTCCGGAGCGGCATTTCGCTTTTGTGCTGCCGCTGGGCGCCGAGCCGGAGGCGGTGGCTCGCGTGCGGGTTAGGATGGACGGCCGCACCGTCGAGCTCCGGCCCCCGGCAGCGGTCGCCCCAGACCCGCGGCCCGTGGTGAGCCGGGTCGGCCCGGACCGGATCTCGGTGCGCTGGGATGCGAGCCGTCACCCGATGGTGCTGGTGCGGGATCCGGCGACCGGCCGGGTCCTCTCCTTTGCGCGGAACGGCGACGCGACCGTCTGGTCCCGGGCGACCGAGATCGAGCTGCAGTTCTCCGACGGCGTGCGCACGACGAGCCGCAGGGAACGGGTGCTAAGGTGAGAGGTAAGAGGCAAGAGGTGAGAGGTGAGAAGTAAGAGGTAGCCAATCGGGCAAGCTGCCACCTCTCACTTCTCACTTCTCACCTCTCACCTCTTACCTTTCCCTCCGTGAGTCCTCCTGCAGTTCTCGTGACCGGCGCCTCCAGTGGAATCGGCGAAGCCTGCGTGGGCGATCTGGCGCGGGAAGGGTGCCTCGTGTTTGCCGGGGTTCGGCGGGCCGAAGACGGCGTTCGTCTCGCCCGATTATCAGGCGGGCCCGGCGAGATTCGCTGGGTTCTCCTCGACGTCACCCAGGCGGACCAGATCGGGGCTGCCGTCGAGACGATCGCCGAGGCTACTCGTGACGCAGGCCTGGCCGGACTCGTCAACAACGCCGGCATTGCGGTGGGTGGCCCGCTGGAATACCTGTCGCTCGAGACGCTGCGCCGCCAGCTCGAGGTCAATGTCGTCGGTCTCCACGCCGTTACCCGGGCCGCGCTGCCGCTGATTCGCCGCGGCCGAGGCCGCATCGTACAGGTGGGCTCGATCTCCGGACTCATTCCGTCGCCGTTCATCGGACCGTATAGCGCGTCTAAACATGCAGTGGAAGCTCTCGCGGCGGCGCTGCGAATGGAGCTGGCTCCGGAGGGGATTCACGTCGCAGTGATCGAGCCCGGCCAGGTGAATACCCCCATCTGGGCGAAAGGGCTGGCCGGCTCGGCGACCCTGGTCGAGAGCCTTCCGCCGGAAGGACTCCAGCGCTATCGGGGCCGCCTCGCGGCGTTCCGCTGGATTCTCGAGCGGGCTCCCCGTCACGCGATGCCGCCGGAGCGGGTGGCGGAAGCGATCCGGCACGCGCTGTTCGCGCCGGAGCCGCGCCTCCACTACGTGCTGGGCCGCGATGCCAGGCTCCGGCTCCTGCTCTACCGGCTGCTGCCCCACCGGCTGATGGATGCGCTGGTCCTGAACGCCATGCGGCGGATCGAGCTGCGGGTTACCTAATGGGGCATCATGCTAACCCGCTAACCGATCTCACCGGCGATCCTGCCGTCTTGCCGTCCGGCCACCCTCGCTGCCGCCGAGCCGCCGAGCCGCCGAGCCGTCTGCCTACAGGGCTCGCCCTGGTCACGGCCCTCCTCCTCTCCGCCTGCCTCGATGACACTCCCTTCGGCGCCACCGGCCCCGATGATCGCGGCGTGGGCGTCATCCCCGCGACGCTCTTCCTGGAGCCGGGAAGCCGCGCCCGGCTCGAGCCCACCGCGGGATTGCGGAGCGCCGGCCTGGTGCGCTGGGAGAGCAGCGATCCCGGAGTCGCCACGGTGCAGGACGACGGAACGGTGACCGCCCGGCAAACGGGAACCGCCGAAATCCGGGTCTGGAACAACCGCGGCACGGCGGGGAGCACGGTGACGGTGGTGACGCCGGTCCAGCGGGTTAGGTCGTGGCGGATCGCTCAGGAAGGGCTCACCGAATCGAGCCTGCTCGGGTACTGGAGCGCGAACCCCCAGACCAGCTTCGCGGTCGGGACCGGCAGCACCATTCTGCGCACCGACGATGGCGGGGTCACCTGGAGCAAGATGGCGGTGGCCGACAGCGCCGATCTCGTGAGTGTCTGGGGTACCTCGGCCAGCAACGTGTACGCAGTAGGCAGCGAGGGGACCATCCTCCACTACGACGGCACGAGCTGGAATCGAATGCCGGTGCTCACCGATCGCGCCATCCTCGAGGTGTGGGGACTCGGGCCCAACGAGATCTACGCGGTGGGTTTCCGTACTGCGCTCCGCTACGATGGCACCGCGTGGCGGCCGCTGGGCGGCGCGGAAAGCGCCGAGCTCTGGGCGGTATGGGGATCCGATCAGGCGCATATCTTCGCGGTAGGGCAGGATGGAGTGATCCTGCGCCTGGTCGGCGGTCAATTCGTTCCCGTAGCGAGCCCGACCAATCTCCTCCTGCTCGGGCTCTGGGGAACCGGGCCGGAAAGCCTTTTCGCCGTCGGCATTCAGGGACTGGTTCTGCGATGGGATGGATCGGCATGGACTTCCATGCCTTCCCCCACCCGCGAGAACCTGTTCGCCCTCTGGGGCAAATCGGGCGACGACATCGTAGCCGTGGGTGACAACGGCGCCATCATCCATTTCAACGGGTCGGCGTGGAGTCTCCTGCCGCAGTCGGCGAGCGGCGAGAACCTGCGCGCGGTCTATGCCGCGCCGGGAGGTGCCTTCGGTGCAGCGGGCTGGAGTGGAACGATCCTGCGCCGAACGGTCTCCGGCGAATGGGCGGTCGGCACCACATCACCGCTCCTTTTCGATGCGGTCCGCCTCTCCGCACAGCTGTACGCGGTCGGGGGAGGAGGTGCCGTGTTCCGCGAGGCGGGCACCGGGTGGAATCCCCTCCCCATCCCCGCCAAGCGATCGCTCTTTGCGGCTACCGAGGACCGCGGCACCGTGCTCGCCATCGGGGATGCCGGTACGATCGTGCGGTATGACGGAACCGGCTGGCAGGACGAGTCGTATCTCGCGCGCTGGCTGCTGCGTTCGATCTGGATTGCTCCCGGGACCGGAGATGGCTTCATCGTCGGGGAGCGCGGGTTAATCCTCCGCCGAGCCGGACTGGCAGGACGCTGGGTCGAGATGGT
>JBQTHV010000169.1:0-4734 GCA_052389555.1 Gemmatimonadales bacterium
CGGACAATCTGAGTAATCTGCGTAATCTGTGGACTACTCCTCTGCGTAGTCTGAGGATCGAGTTTGCCGAGCAACCTGAGCCCCGCGGCACCGCGGACGCCTTGCTCCGGGCCGAGCCGTTCGCGTCCGGGGACTCGGTGGTCGTCGTCAACGCGGACAACCTCTATCCCCGCTCGGCCCTCGAAGCACTCCGCGCCTTGCCCCGGGCCGGTTTGATCGGGTTCCGCCGCTCGGCGCTGGTGCGTACCAGTAACTTCCCCGCCGAGCGGGTTAGGGACTATGCCCTGCTCGAGGTGGATCCTCAGGGTGACTTGGTTCGGATTGTCGAGAAGCCCTCGCCCGACGCGGCGGCCGGGTTTGGCCGCGATCCCCTGGTGAGCATGAACGTCTGGCTCATGCCGCCGTCCATCTACGGCGCCGCCCGGGCCGTTCCGCCTTCGCCCCGCAGCGAGCTCGAGCTCCAGGATGCGGTCCGCGGCGCCATCGCAGCGGGCGAGCAGTTCCGGGTGATCGAGTCCACCGAGGGAGTCCTGGATCTCTCCCACCCCGAGGACATCCTCACCGTCGAGGCACGGCTCCAGGACGTGGAGATCAGGCTCTGACCGCGGACTTTGCCGCTCCGCTGATCGCCGCCGGGCTCACCCCGACCGAAGCAGCCCGGAAGCAGACGCTCTTCGAGCAGGCCATGACAGCCCTCTCGGCCGAGCCGCCGAGCCGCCGAGCCGCCGAGTCACCCGTAGCTGCCTGGTTCGTGCCCGGCCGGGTCGAAGTCCTCGGCAAGCACACCGATTACGCGGGGGGTCGTAGCCTGCTCGCGGCAGTGGAGCGGGGCTTCTGTGTCGCGGGGCGGGTGCGGGACGGCCGCGTGGTCGTCATAACCCGCATCCCCGGCCTAACCCGCGTTACCATCGAGCTCGACCCGGAGCTGCCGTTGCCGGACGGCTGGCCCCGCTATCCCGCGGTCGTCGTCCGCCGGCTGGTGCGCGACTTCGGGATCACCGTGCCGGTGGAGCTCGCGTTCGGAAGCGACCTGCCGCCCGCCGCCGGCCTATCGAGCGGGACCGCGCTCACCATCGGGATCTTTCTTCCCTTGGCCCACGCGAACCGGCTCGCCGAGCACCCGCTTTACCGGGCCCATTTGGCCGCCCCGGAGCAACTTGCCGAGTACCTGGGTTGCGTCGAGAACGGCCGGCCCTTCGGACCCTTCGAAGCGGCGGGCGGGGTCGGTGCCATGGGCGGTTGCGAGGACCAGGCAGCGATCCTCAGCGCGGTGCCGGGCCAGCTCAGCCAGTTCCGGTTCCTGCCGGTCCAGTTCGAGCGGCGGGTGAGTTTTCCTGCATCGCATTGTTTCGTGATCGCCTCGAGCGGCGTGACCGCCGAGAAGAGTGGCGCCGCTCGGGATGCGTACAACTTCCTGGCGACCAGTGCGGCGGCGATCTACCAGCGGTGGCGTGGTGCCGGGGGAACCGATCCGAATCTGGGCGACACGCTGATCCGTTCGCCCGACGCGCTG
The DNA here is from genome assembly GCA_052389555.1 of Gemmatimonadales bacterium. Taxonomy (GTDB): domain Bacteria; phylum Gemmatimonadota; class Gemmatimonadetes; order Gemmatimonadales; family GWC2-71-9; genus JABFSM01. The sequence goes on from JBQTHV010000169.1 coordinate 1,514, forward strand.
GTGCGGCTACGCGGGCTCCTGGCCGGGGAACCAGCACTGCTCGCGCGGCTCGACCAATTCGCCGCCGAAACGCTCGAGATCGTCCCGGGAGCCGTGCGGGCTCTGGAGGCGCTCGACCTCGAGACGTTCGGCCGGCTGGTGGATCGTTCCCAGGCCGGCGCGGAAAGCGGGTTAAGGAATCAGATCCCCGAAACCATTCACCTCCAGCGCTCAGCGCGCCGGCTGGGCGCGGTGGCGGGGTCGGCCTTCGGGGCCGGATTCGGCGGGAGCGTGTGGGCAATGGTGGAAACTGCGGGGGCCGAGCGGTTCAGGCAGGAGTGGGAAGCAGCCTATCGGGTGCGGTTTCCGAAGCGAGCCAGCGCTGCAGAATTCTTTGTAACGCTGCCGGGATCAGCCGCGATCCCGCTTCCGCCCGGCGCGTGATGCCGCGGAGGAGGGAGCCGAGTTCATGGTGCTGATTCAAAAGACCTTCGGCAAGGAACAAACCGCGCGAACCTGGGAGACCGTGACGAGGGTGGCGCGATAGCCGCCTAACCCGCCTCTAGAAGAGAACCAGCAGCCCAATCCCGAACCCCAGTGGGACCAGGCTCACGATCAGCGGCCAGTGCGGACCCCTTCCGGCGATTACCACGCTCAAGACCAGTGCCGCGACCAGGAATAGTCCCGCTGGAATGCTCAACGCGTAGTTGACCAATCCGCCCATGCCGGGATCATTCCGCTCTCTCCAGAGTTTCAGCTCCGAAGTCGCTCCGTTGAATCGGGGATCTCCCTCCGGGATCCGCACGGCCAGGGTCCAGCGGTGGAACACTGACCGTGGGATCGGCAGCGTAGCGAGTACCTGATCGCCATAGTTCCAGGGCAACACGTGCCCGGTTTCCCCGCCGCCATAGCGCCGGCGGAAAACAGGCTGGCCCGCTTCATTCAGTACCTCCGTCTCCAGCATTCCGCCGAACGGGGCGCCGAGGTGGGTCGAATCGAAGTTTACCGTGCTGAGGAACAGCCGATAGTTGCCGGTGCGCCAGGGCCTGAACCGGATAGCATTCCAGTCGGAACGCTGGGAGAGATCGATCGCCAGCACAGGCTCGCCGGCCCGAGTGTCGCGGATCAGACCCGCCGCGACGCCAAGCCCCGCTCCGATCCCGATCACGAGGCTGAGGACCCAACTCCCGTACAGGATCCGATTCGCCAGCCGCTCGCCTAAACGTTGCAGGTTTCCACCGCCTCCCGGAGTGAGGTGAGTGGCTCCCGGGTCGGCGTGAATTCGTGGGCGAGGTAGCCCTGAAATCCCAGGTCCGCCATCGCGCGGCACACGGTGCGCCAGTTGAGCTCCTGGGTGTCATCCAGCTCGTGCCGGCCGGGCACGCCGCCGGTGTGGAAGTGGGCGAGGTGGGCGATGTTGTCGCGGATCGTGCGGATGACGTCGCCTTCCATGATCTGCATGTGATAGATGTCGTAGAGCAGCTTGACCCGCGGGGATCCCACCCCCTCGATCACTCGGACCCCGAAGGCGGTATGGTCACCCATGTAGTCCTTGTGATCCACCTTGCTGTTGAGCAGCTCGACGCAGATCGTGATCCCGTGACGCTCGGCGGCCGGCGCGATCCGGCGGAGTCCCCGAATGCACTGCGCCGCGCCGTCCTCGTCGCTCCGGCCTTTCCGGTTCCCGAACATCGCAATCAGGTTGGGCACTCCGGCGGCCGCCGCGAGCGGCAGGGTCTGTTCGAGCTCCTGCACCAGCAGGTCGTGCATCGCGGGGTCGTTGAAGCCGCTGGTCAGGAAATCGCGTCGCCTGGTCGGATACCCCATGGAGCACACCAGACCCGCTTCCTTGACAACGGGCCACTGCTCCGGCTGGAGCAGATCGACCGCCCTGAGACCGATCTCCTTTGCCGCGCGGGCAAACTCCGGCAGCGGGATCCGGGAATAGGGCCAGTAGGAGACCGATTGCTTGAGACGGCCTTTCGAGCGGCGCCGGTGGTCAGGCGGTCGGGCGGTCTGGCGGTCGGTGAGCAGAGTCCATCCTCCCATCGAGGCCAGCAGCGCTCCTATCGCATCTCTCCGCTTCATCGTCGAAGTCCCTCTAGAGTTGGGTCCCGGTAGGCGGATCCACAGATTACCTGAGGATCAATACCGCAGGGTCCGCAGATAGTCGTAGCTCGCTCTCGCGCTCTCGAACGGCGACCCCGAGGTCTCGTCCTGCTCATAGAAGTAATGCTGGATGCCCCCCCGGTTGGCTCGCCGGAAGATCCGCGCGAAGTCGATGGTCCCCTTGCCGACTTCGGTAAAAAACCGCCGCGGGGTGCCGTCCATGTCCTTCACGTGCACCAGCGGGAACCGTCCCGGCCACTTCGCGAAATAGTCGAGCGGATCCCGGCCCCCCTTGGTGATCCAGTAGAGATCCAGCTCGAGCCGCACGAGCGCCGCGTCCGTCTCGGCGAGCAGCAGGTCGTAGGGTACCATCCCATCCAGGGACTCGAACTCGAAGTCGTGGTTGTGATAGCAGAACTGGAGCCCCCGCTTCCGAGCTGCTTCGCCGGCCTGGTTGAACCGCGCCGCGATCCGCTTCCAGCCGTCCGCGCTGCGCCGCTCGGTGGGCGAAATGCCCGCGACCACCACGTAGCGCTGACCGATCGCCCCAGCCGTGTCGAGGGTTCGCTCCCATTCGGCATCAGCAGCGCGCAGCCCGACGTGAGAGGAAGGAGCCTGCAGGCGGTATCGCTCGAGCAGCTGGCGGATCTCCTGCGGCGTCCCGGGCGGGTAACCCACAAACTCCACTTCGCGAAAACCGATTTCCGAAACCCGGGCCAGCGTGGCCTCGGGGTCGCGGGCGAATTCCCGCCGCACGGTATAGAGCTGAATTCCGATCCGGTCGAGCCGGGCCCCGCTCGGCCCGTCTTGCTCGGGACCCTCGCGCCTAACCCGGCACGCGATCAGGGCTCCGAGCCCGGCTCGGAGGAACTCGCGCCGGCTCGCCCCCCGTCCCTCTGTCACGTTTCACCTTCCCCGTTTCACCGCTCGGCTTCTCAAGCTATCCCGTTTGGCAACCCCGTCCAGTCGGGCTCGGGATATGCCTGAAGCCTGACCGCCTGACCGCCCGCCTGTCGCCGCGGCTTCCCGGGCTACAGATTTGAGCCCGTGACCGTCCGATCCGCCACCCCCTTCATCGAGTTCGACCGGATCTCCAAGCGCTTCGGCGCCGCCACCGCGCTCGAGTCGGTGTC
>JBQTHV010000170.1:0-10675 GCA_052389555.1 Gemmatimonadales bacterium
TCCGCTACTACGGCACGCCGGCCGAGGAAGCGGTGGGCGGCAAGGTGTACCTGGCGCGCGAGGGCCGGTTCAAGGATGTGGACGTGATGCTGGCCTGGCATCCCGCCGATCGCACCGCCGCCGACAACGGCAGCAGCCAGGCGATCGTGGACTTCACGGTCGAGTTCCACGGCAAGACCGCCCACGCCGCCTTCGATCCCTGGAACGCGCGCAGCGCCGCCGACGCCGCCGAAGCCTTCGTCCACGGCGTGAACCTGCTCCGGGAACACGTGCGGCCGACCGTCCGGATGCACTATGTCATCCAGAAAGCCGGCGACGTGCCGAACGTGGTGAGCGATTATGCCAAGGTGTGGATGTGGGTCCGCGACTCGAAAACTGCCGGCATCGAGCCGGTGCTGGCGCGGGTTAGGCAGATCGCCGACGGCGCCGCCCAGATCGCCGACGTCAAATCCAGCTTCACCATCCAGGCCGGTGATTACGAGATCCTGGTCAACCAGACCGGCACCAAGCTTCTCCACCGCAACCTCACCGCCCTGGGCGCCCTCACGTACACCGCTGAGGAGCAGAGCTTCGCCCGGACGATTCAGCAAGCCGTCGGGATCGAGCAGCGGGGCATGGTGGGAGAGGTCCAGCCGCTCCGGGACCCGCCGCCGGCGGAGCCGGCGGGAGGTTCGACTGATGTGGGCGACGTGAGCTGGCTGGTGCCCACGATCAATCTGAGTGTCGCCACCGGCGTCTGGCAGTCACCCTGGCACGCCTGGCCGGTCGTGGCGACCGGGGGAATGTCGATCGGCCACAAGGGGATGCTCTACGCGGCCAAAGCGCTGGCCATGACCGCGGTGGATCTGTTCACCGATGCCAAACAGCGCGACGCGATCCGGGCCGAATTCGCCCGGCAGACCGAGGGATTCCTCTACCAACCGTGGATCCCGCCGGGGCCGCCGCCGATTCCCGCCACGTCCCCCTGACCACGTTCTGCAACCTCCACGAAGTCGAGGCGCTGGCGCGGGAGCGGCTACCGCCTGCGACCTACGATTACTTCGCGCGAGGCGCCGGGGACGAGCTCACCATCGCGGCGAACCGCCGCGCCTTCGACCGGCTCGTGCTCCGGCCCCGCATGCTGGTGGATGTGAGCCGCCGCGGGTTAGGGGCAACCCTCCTCGGCGCCGAGGTCGCCGCGCCGATCGTGGTGGCACCGATGGCGTTCCAGCGGCTCGCCCATCCCGACGGGGAGCTCGCCACCGCGCGCGGGGCCGGCTCGCTCGGGCTCCTGATGACCGCCAGCACCTTCGCCACGACCTCGCTCGAGGACATCGCCGCCGCGAGCAGCGGGCCGCTCTGGTTCCAGCTCTACGTGAACCAGGACCGGGCCCTAACCCGCGATCTCGTCCAGCGCGCCGACGCCGCCGGCTACCGCGCCCTGGTGGTCACCGTGGATGTGCCGGAGATCGGGCGCCGGGAGCGCGACGAACGGAACAACTTCCGGCTCTCCTCCGAGCTTCGCGCCGCCAACTTCGGGCCCCGGGTGAGCGGGCCGCTCCAGTCACCCGAGGCCGGGTCGGGATTGCGCAGCTTCATCCACGGTATGCGGGATCCCGCCTTCACCTGGAACGACCTCGAGTGGCTGGGCTCGCTGTCCAGGCTGCCGCTCCTGCTCAAGGGCATTCTGCGGGTGGATGACGCAGAGCGCGCGGCGGCGAGTGGCGCGGCCGGGATCGTGGTCTCGAACCACGGAGGCCGGCAGCTCGACACCGCGGTCGCCGGCCTCGACGCGCTCCCGGCGATCGCCGACGCCGTCGGCGACCGCCTGGTTCTGCTGGTGGACGGGGGAGTCCGCCGCGGCACCGACATCGTCAAGGCCCTGGCCGCGGGCGCCCGCGCCGTGATGGTGGGACGGCCGGTGATCTGGGGTCTCGCGCTCGACGGTGAGGCAGGCGTGCGCCGCGTGTTAGGGCTGCTGCGCGACGAGCTCGATCTGGCGATGGCCCTCTGCGGTACCCCCACCCTCGCGGCTATCGGGCGGGACTTGATCGGGTGATCTTGGGATCACCCGGAGTGTGCTTCACCCACCGATCCCACCGATGACACCGATGAGAGGATCTCCCCCGGATTGAACGGATGAATCGGATTGCACGGCGCCCGCCTCCTTCGCTGTGCGGGTTCCGGCCCCTGAATCGTCACCGTCGCTCATCCAAGCCCAGGAACAGGGGAACCATGCGCGCTTCGCTCCCGCTCCCGCCGATGCTGGCTGGCGCCGTCGCCCTGGCCGCCTGCGGGTCCGGCACCGGGCCCGGCGGGATCGCCACCGTATCGATCACTCTCCCCGCCGGCCTCCTCATCGGCGATACCGTGACCGCCGAGGTAGTTCTCCGCGACGCCGGCGGCAACATCCTCGAAGGCCGGCCCGCGACGTTCACTTCCTCGGCATCCACCACTGCCTCGGTCAACGCCGCTGGACTCGTGACCGCGCTCTCGGCCGGTCCGGCTTCGATAACCGCAGCGGCGGGTGGCCAGGAGGCCACGGTGACCATTGTGGTCCGTGACGACACGCGGTTCGGCTACGCCTGGGCCAATGACGCGGCGAGTGCGACGTACCCGCCCAACGCGGCCTACGCCTTCAACTCGAGCGGGGGGGGCATCACGATCACCCGATCAGCCGCCGGAACGTATGCGGTCCGGTTCGCGGGCCTCGGCAGAGCCACCGGCCAGCGGGAGAACGTCCAGGTCACCTCTTATATCGAACCGGCGTTCTGCGGGACCGCGGGCTGGCAGAACGACGGCACCGACTTGGTCGTTAATGTTCGCTGTTTCGCAGCCGGCGGAGCCGCCCTGGATTCGCGCTATACGGTGCTGGTCGTTGGCGCACGAGCCCTCCCGGGGCGGCTGGGATTTGCCCACGCCGATCAGCCGAACAATCCATCCTACCGTCCGGCCTCGGTGCACAATTCGGCCGCCGGGGCGGTCACCATAACCCGCGACAACGTCGGCAGCTACACGGCCACGTTCAGCAGCCTCAATCGGGGTACCGGCTCCGGGCCGGAGCTGGTCATGGTGACCCAGGTCGGCACCGCCTCGCACCGCTGCGTCGTGCTCAGCTGGGATTTCGACGGCTTCACCGCGAACATCGCCTGCACCGATCAAGCGGGGACCGCGACCGATGCCCAGTTCAGTCTCCTCGTGATGGAGCGCGGCCGCGCCGCCCAGCGGACCGGGTTCGCCTGGACCAACCAATCGACGGTGGCCAATTACACCCCGGACCCGCTCTACTCGCACAACAGATCCGGAGGTGCCATTACGGCGTTCCGCAGCGGCCCCGGGACCTACCAGATCGACTTTGATAACTTCGTCAAGGGGACCGGCACCGAGACAGTGGTGATCACGGCATACGGAGCCAGCAACCGGTTCTGCCGCACCGGTCCCTGGGGCATGAACACCGCCACCACATTCCGGGTGAACGTGGCGTGTTATGACCCGTCGGGCGCGCCGGCGGACTCGCGCTACGATATCATCGTGATCCAGTGAAACCGCGCATCACCCTGGTGACCCTCGGGGTAGACGACCTCGACCGGGCGCTCCGGTTCTACCGTGACGGGTTGGGGCTGGCAACTCCCGGCATCGTGGGCACCGAGTTCGAGCACGGCGCGGTCGTCTTCTTCGAGCTCCAGGGCGGGCTCAAGCTGGCGCTCTGGCAGCGGGACAATCTGGCCTGGGACACCGGGCTTCCGGTCGGCCCGCCGAGCTCCACGGAGTTCGCGCTGGCGCACAATGTCGGTTCGCGCGAAGAGGTCGAAGCCGTGCTGAACCAGGCGAGTCGCGCCGGCGGGGTGATCGTGCGGCCGGCCCACGACACCTTCTGGGGAGGCTATGCGGGTTACTTTCAGGATCCCGACGGCCATCTCTGGGAGGTGGCCTGGAATCCGAACTGGGCGGAGCCGGAGTGACTCGGCGCCCAGGCGAGGTTGATCATGGTCAAGACCTACGGGCTCACCCATATCGCCCTCGCGGTACGTGATCTCGAGCGTTCGGTCGGCTTCTATCAGAAGCTGCTGGGCGCGAAAGTGGTGTATCGAGACAGCGGGTTCGTGCAGCTCCAGACTCCCCGCACGCGGGATGTCATTGTGCTGGAGAAGAGTCCCCGGCAGGCGGGGAAGGCGGGCGGGGTGGTGCACTTCGGGTTCCGACTCCTGAACCCGGGCGACATCGGCACGGCGGTGGCGGCGGTGCAGGAGGCCGGCGGCCAGGTCACCAGCACCGGCGAATTCGTGCCGGGCGAACCCTACGTGTTCGCCCGGGATCCGGACGGCTATGAGGTCGAGCTCTGGTATGAGCTCCCCACCCCGTTCGATCCCCGGCGTTCCGCCGCTCCGTCCCGCCAGCCCGCCCGGAAGCGATCCACCTAACCCACTCGGCTCAGAAACCACAGATGACACAGATTACGCAGAGTGCCTTCCCGATGGTTTTGAAATCTGTATCATCTGGGTAATCTGTGGATCTCCAGCATAGGGAATTGACCATGTCGGCTAGCGCCGTGATGTTCGCGCTCCAAGCACTCGTCGGAGCAGGTGCCCCCAGCGGACCCCGTCCCAGCGATGTCACCTCGATGGATTCGATCATGGCCGCGCTCTACCACGTCATCTCGGGGCCGGCAGGGCAGCGGCGGGACTGGGACCGGATGCGGTCGCTCTTTGTCCCGGGTGCCCGCCTGATTCCGGCGGTCTATCGCCCGGACAGCGTGCCTACCCTGCGCATGCTCGACGTGGAGCAGTACATCACCGGGGTGGGGCCCCGACTCGAATCCGGCGGGTTCTTCGAGCGGGAGATCGCGCGCCGGGTCGAGCGCTACGGCGGGGTCGTGCACGTGTTCAGCACCTACGAAAGCCGGCGAGCCCAAGCCGATCCGGCCCCGTTCGCGCGAGGGATCAACAGCGTCCAGCTCTGGTACGACGGGCGCCGGTGGTGGATCGTAACCATCTATTGGGAGGGAGAGCGGCCCGGCAATCCGATCCCGCCGGTATATCTGCGAAACCCCTTCTGATACCGGCTAGGGTCGCGGGCTTTCTGGCCGCTTGATCCGCCTGGTGTCAGATCGGTAATTGCCTAGGCGGGCCGAGGATTTCGGTCAGGACCTCGACGTCGATGTTGCCGCCGGACACGACGCAACACACCACCTCCCCCTGAACTCGCCCCGAGAGCGCCGCCGCGACCGGGACGGCCCCGGCTCCCTCAGCGACGACGTGGGCGCGCTCGACCAGCAGGCGAATGGCCGCTTTGGTCTCGTCCAGCGACACCACCGCGGCGCCGGCCAGGAGGTCCCGCACCAGCGGCCACATCTCGGCCAGGACCCCGGCGCCGCCGATTCCATCCACGAAGCTCGGCGTGCGCTCGATCGGAACGGGCCCGCCGGCGTTGAGCGCCGCGGTGAGCGGCGTCGCGGTCTCGACTTCGCAGCCGATGACGCGGGCGCTGCAGCCGATAACCCGTAATGCGCTCGCGATGCCGGAGGAGAGCCCGCCCCCGCCGAACGGGACCAGCACCGTATCCACCGGCGGGAGGTCCTCCAGGATTTCGAATCCGATGGTGGCATTGCCGGCGATCACGGCGGCGTTCGCCACCGGATGGATGAAGGTGCCTTCCATGCCGTCGAAGCCGTGTTCCTGGAGCACCTGCCACCAGCGCTGGTACGGCACCCGGACGATCCGGGCTCCGAGCTCTTCGAGTTTTCCGAGCTTCGCCCGGGGAGCGGAATCGGGGACGATGGCCGTAAACCGGATTCCCTGTTCCCGGGCACACCAGGCCAGGCCCAGGGCCATGTTGCCGGCACTGGCGGTGTAGACGCCCCGCCTCAGCGTGTTAGGATCCAGCGCACCGACCGCGTTGCGCGCCCCCCGGATCTTGAACGATCCGACCGGTTGGAGGGTTTCCAGTTTGAGCCAGAGTTCGGGCGGCTCGGCGGCTCGGCGGCTGGACGGCTCGGCGGGATGGGCAAGTCGGATCAGCGGGGTTCGGATGGCGCTGTCGTAGATGCGCTCCCGCGCTTCGGCGAGCACCTGGGGTGATATCGTCTCCGGCAGAAACCCACCAGCCGCCGAGCCGCCGAGCCGCCCTGCCGTCCGGTTCACCTCCTCCTCCCTCCCCGCCGCGACCGGCGAAACTGCCGTTCGTGAGCCCTAACCCGCCGCGCCGGCTGTCGCAGCAGGGCCCGGAGCTCCTCCAGAGAGTCGGCCTGCAAGGAAGGCTCACCGCTCCGCATCACCTCGAACCGGAGCGGGCGGTCGAGCGCGGGAAGGTCGCTGGCAGTGAGCCGGCGGGCCTGTCCCTCGCGCAGAATCAGCCGTACGATCCCTGACCCGTTCTCGACATCGTACTCCAGCGCCAACGCGTCCCCATGCAGGCGTATCATGCCGGCCAGGGCGTCGAGCTGCCGCCGCTCGACCTCGGGTACCAGAGTCTCGGGCGAGAGGATGAGTGGAGTGCCCAGGAACTCCTTCCAGGAGTGGACCTCGGAAAGCTGGGCCCGGATCGACCGGCGCAACTCCGGCTCGGCAATCCGGGTCAGGGTTCCCCCCGACCGGCGCCACCACTCGCCGAGGCGAGCCAGCGCGCGGGTTAGGGCATGCTGGTCCGGATGCGGGGTCTGGCCGTCGAGGATCGCCCCGGCGAGCGCGTCACGCGCGGCCTCGAGCAGCTCGTGGGGGATGCGACCCAGGAGCGGCTCGATCTCGGTCTCCAGGTCAAAGCCGAAGTAGCCAAGCCTTCGCGACACCGCGAGCTGGCGCTGCTTGCGGGGTCCGGTGAGCACCACGGTCGGCCGGCCCAGCCTGGCATATCGCCGCACCAGCTCATAGGAGAGCGTCGTGCCCTCGATTGCCGCGCGCGGCACCCCGAATCGGTCCGCGAAATAGCGGATGCTTCCGGCCACCGCGCCCCAGCTGCCTGCGAGCGAGCTGCGAGCCACCCGAACCTCCTGGCCGTCCGCGGTCTGCTCGTCGATCACCAGATCGAACGGCATCCACTGCCCTACCAGCTCGGCGAAACGTGCGCGGAGCTCCCGGTTGGCGTACGGCAGGGTGCGCGGGAGCGGCAGCTCGAGCGAACGATAGACCGACGCGGTCCCCATCGCGATGTCCTCGATCGCCTTCACCAGCACTCCGCGCCGCTCGGCCCATTCCTCCAGTCCTTCGTCGAACACCTGGCGCGGCAGCCCATAGACCAGGCCGAGCCGGCCGTGCTGATTCACCGCTTCGACGTAGAGCTGGTAGGCGGTCAAGTGGTCGCTGCCCTTCACCTCGACCCCGTGAAGGTCCCGCTCCTCCCGGGTCATTCGGAACAGCGAGTCGAGGTTGGAGCAGACGGCGACGATGGGGATCACCTCCGGCTCTGCCCGCACCAGCAACTCGGCCCAGGGACGATCCACCGGCATGGCCTCGACCTCCCGGCCGTAGTCGGTCAGCTTGCCGTCGGCGATGAGTCCCCTGCGGGTTAGGAGATCCACGGCGCGCGTGTAGGCCGTGCGGTCGAGCGGCACGGGCAGTTCCAGGTCCCGCGCATCGACCCCCAGCGCCGCGCAGGTGAGGGCCACCCGCTCGGCGTCACCGGCGAGCTGGAATTCCGGCGGCCTGGGATGCAACGCGGCGAAATCGAAGGTGCGGTCCGACAGGATGGTCACCTCGCCCCGGGGGACCCGGCCGTGCACCCGGCCGGCCATCTGGAGGATCTCGTTCGCGCCGAGGTACATGCGGTGCAGCACATTGCGGCCGCGGTCCACCACGTTGCCATAGCGGGCGTCGTAGATCACCACCGTGTCGAGGCCCGGAAGGTTGAGCGCCGACTGGCCCGCAGCGGTCATAGCAAGCAGGAACGGCTTCCGGACCGTGCCCTCGAGGAACGGGCGGATCACCCGGATCGGCTCGCCGCCGTGATAAAACGCGGCCGAGAGTCGCGACCAGCGCTCTCCTAACTCGCGGGCCAGACGCTCGACTTCGGCGCGGGTGGGAACGAATACCGCAACCCCGCGCTTCTCCCGGATAACGTGGCGGAGATACCGGTCGTCGAGGAACTCCCCCACGTCCTTTTGAACGATTTCGACCTTGGCCTTGAGCCGGGGATCGAATGCGCTGGTCTCCAGGACCTCGGTACTGGCGAGATAGCGGGCGTAGAACGCCGGGTCCACCGTGGCAGATAGCCAGATGAAGCGGCAACCGGCCCGCTTGCCCAAGGCAAGACAGAGCTCCAGCTCGGCGGAGGTCTGGTGGATTTCGTCCACGATCAGTGTGTCGCGGCCCGTGATGAGATCGTCCTGGAACCAGCGCCGTGCGATGCCGGTCGTCACAATCACCACGTTCCAGCCGGGCGTTTCGGGGGTAGCCTCGCGCTCGCGGTTGACCACGCCAAAGCGGAGACTCTCCTGGAGCAGCGCCTGCGCGATCAGGCGGATCGAGAGGGTCTTGCCGGTGCCGGTGCCCGCGACGATACCGAACGGTTTCCCTTGGGTAGCCCACTCGACCAGCTCGCGGCCGTGCTCGCGCTGGAGCAGCGTTTCTACGTCGGTACCGAGGGCCAGCTCGATGGTCTCGCAGGCGGCGCGGGTAGGGGCGATGACGATGACGCGACCGCGGGGATGGGGGGCTCGTTTGTACGCGACCGGATCGGGGGGGAGGTGGTGGTCGCGGGCGGGATGCATCGCTGAAAGTTAGGCAGGTACCGGGAAGCCATCAGTTCCCAGCCATGGCACGGTTAACAACTCCCACAGATTACACAGATTACACGGATTCGCCTCCGTTGTTGGGCAGAGTTCTGTTGGTCGATCGGCGGTGGCTTGGACTACGACAGAATCTGTGTAATCCGTGTAATCTGTGGGCTTCTTCTCAGGGGATTCTATCGGAAAACGGTGCCGGCCATGAGGTAGAGCGCCCGGTTCCGGATATCGAGGCGTTCGTCGGAAGGATCGAGCCGGGTTAGGCCCCACGCGAACCGGACCCCGAACCGGATCCGCTCGACTTCGGCGCCCGCCCCAACCACCAGGCTGGTGTCGAAGCGCCGGGGGGCCGGCTCGACATCCGAGCCGCAGGTCTGGTCGAGCGAGGTGTTACCCGACGTGATATTCTGGCGACAATCGGCCCGAAGCCCGACCGCGCCGCCGCCGTAGATCTCTGGAGTCAATCTCCCAATGCCGGGAATCCTGATCACCAGCAGGGCGGGAAGCTCGAGGTAACTCATCTTGAGGGAGCTCGACCCGTCGTCGCCCGAGAACCGCACCCCTTTCTCGGCGTAAAGCAGCTCAGGCCGGATCGCGAGATAGCGGCCCAGCCCAAGGCTCATCGAAACACCGGCTGCGAACCCGAATTGGACCTTGGGATTCTGCACGTCCGCTCCACCGAAGCGGGAGAAGACGAAGCCGGCCTGCAGTCCGATGGGGACGGTCGGGTGTCCCTGGGCTACCACGGTGGTCGAGATCAGGCTTCCGACTGCGGCCAGAACTCCGATGCGACAGACCGAAGGCATGGACCGCAAACTGGTACCACAGACCCCCGGCGGCAAGCCGGAGGCCCGCGGAAGCGGGAGAGAGGGGATCTCCCGGGTTAGTTACCAGCCGCGGCGCCCGCGATCGTCCCGGCCCCGATAGCGGTCATCGTACCGCCGGTCGTCCCGGTCGTAGCGATCGCGGTAGCGATCGTCGCGATCGTAGCGGTCGTTTTCATCGTGCCAGCGATCGTGGCGGTCATCCCAGCTATCGTAATCGTCGTCGAACCGGCCCGAGTAGACCCACCGATCGAAGCGGTCGTTATCCCAACGGTAGTACCGGCCGCCCCGTTCATAGACGCGGCACTCTACGAGGCCCGGACGGAACCGATCGTAGTAGCCGCCCCGATAGTCGTGATAGACGACGATCACCCGCGAGTCGCGCCGGAACTTCCGCAGCCAGTTGCGGTGGTGGACATGGTCTCGCCAACGGAGCACCTCGACTCGGAAAGCGCGCGGGCGAGGGCGATAGTAATCGCGGTATCGATCGCCAATGACTACCCGGCCGGAGATCGGTCCACCACCGATCCGGATGTCGGCCCGCACGCGCTGCGCGTCGGCGGGCTGGGTTGCCAGCAGCATCGGAACCAGGAGAGTGGATCCGCTGAGGAACAGTCGGCCATGCATGGTGTCCTCCGAGGGACAGGTGATGAACCAGCGCTTGGCCGAAAGGCGAACCGCGTGCCAGCGCGCATCTGCTTGTCCCACTTGTGGATTCCCTTTCCGTTGGTGGCCGAATGTCCTCCCCCGAGGACACCGAGTGCGCGTTTGGAGACAGGCTATATTCGGTCGTGACTCGGTTCAAAGTCTCCGTCGCGAAGGAGTATCTCAGCTTCTCGTCGGCCCACTTCATCACCCTCGCCGGCCATCAGTGCGAGTCACTGCATGGCCACAACTATCGGGTTGGAGTCACGGTCGAGGGTGAGGTGGATCCGGAGTGCGGCTTTGTGGTGGACTTCGGCGTGCTCAAGCGAATCGTGCGACCCTACGTCGAGGCCGTCGATCACCGCGTGATTCTTCCCACCGAGAATCCCAAGCTCAAGCTCCAGGACGCCGGCGACCGGTTGGTCGTCGAGTACCTCGGCACCCGTCAATTCGTCTTCCCCCGCTCGAACTGCGCCCTGCTTCCGGTCACCAACACGACCGCCGAGCGGAT
>JBQTHV010000171.1:0-2131 GCA_052389555.1 Gemmatimonadales bacterium
CTTTCAGGGTTTCGCCCTCCACATATTCCATCGCGATGAAGCAGCGGGCGTCAACTTCCCCGATATCGTACACGATGGCGACGTTGGGGTGATTGAGCGCGGAGGCGGCCCGGGCTTCGTTGATGAACCGCTGCTTGGCCCCGTCCACCAGGCACAGCTCCGCCGGCAGGAATTTGAGGGCGACCAGCCGCTCGAGCCGGGTATCCCGGGCCTGGTACACGATCCCCATTCCTCCCTGGCCCAGCTTGTCGAGGACCTGGTAATGGGAAACCGTGGAACCGATCATCTATCTGGCGCCTCGCCCGGCCCAGGAGTACACTGGGTGTAACCTACACTCCTCCCAGCCGGAGGCCAGCCATGAACGAGGAAAGCTTCAACCTCAGCATCCGGAAATTCCTGAAGCAGTTCGGCGTGGGCGCCCAGCGCGAAATCGAGCACGCGGTCGAGGAGGCCCTCCGCACCGGCAAGCTCAAGGGCTCTGAGACGATCCCGGCCACCGCCACGCTCCGCATCCCCCAGCTCGATATCGAGTTCTCGATCGACAGCCCGATCACGCTGGGGTGAGAGGTGAGAGGTGAGAGCTGCGGGTTAGGGGCCACCTCTCACCTCTCACCTCTCACCTCTCACGGTATCGCTGTCTTCGCCGGCTTCCCCGCAAAGTCCCCCGCCTCCACCATCACGAACCTGGCCGGATCGAGATACTTCCGCATCGCCGCATTCACGTCTTCCGTGGTGAGCTCCGCTACCCACTTCTCGAGCTGGGTGCTGTACGCCATCGTACGCCCGGTGAGCCACTGGGCCGCGAGAATGAACACGAGCTCCTGATCGTTGGCCCGGCTCTGCACCTGCTGCTGGAGCCAGCCCTGCCGAGCCGCGTCGAGCTCCTGCTGGGTAAAGCCATCCTTGAGGACCTTGTCGATCTCTTCTTTGAATGCCACTTTGAGCCGGCTCACGTTCTCCGGCGCATAGATCGCGAAGGTCTGGAACGTCCCGGCGCTGTCCAGCGACTGCGCGCTGATCGCGGCTCCAATCCCGTAACTGATACCTTCCTTCTGGCGAATCCTCGTCGCCAAGCGGGAGTTGAGGAATCCACCGCCCAGCATGTAGCCGCCCAACGCGACCGCCGCGTAATCCTTGCTGTCATCGCGGAGCTTGAGGTTCTGGCCGGCGAGGAAGAACGCGTTGGCCTTGTCAGGCGTCTCGATCTTTTCGTTGACCGGCGGCGGCTCGAAGTACCTCCGCACGAATCGTCCGAACCGGTCGGGACTCTTCCACCCCGCGAAGAGCTCCTTCGCCGCTGCGGCTACCGAGTCCTGGTTGAAATCACCCACCGCGACGAGATCCCCGTAGGTCCCCCCGACCAGGTCCGTGTACATCTGCCGGACTTGTTCGATGGTGACCGACTTGATCGTCTCGAGTTGCTCGTCGAGGGTCATGGTGTAGAGCGGGTGATCCTTGGGATACGGGGTGAGTGCGCGGTTGAACGCATTGGAGCCGAGCGTGGTCGGCTCTTGTTTCTGTTCCTCGAGCGCCGAGAGCCGCGTCTGCTTGAGCAGCTCGAACTCCGTGGCGTCGAACCCGGGTTCCTGCACTGCCTCGGCGACCAGCCGCAAGGTCGGCACCAGGCTCGCCCGCTTGGTCTCGATCGAGACCACCAGGTTGTTTGAGGCGCCGCCGAAGGAGACCCGTGAACCGAGCTTCTCGAACTCGTCCTTGAGCTGCTGGCGGGTGTGCTTCCGGCTTCCCTTGTCGTACATGCCGTTCATGAACTGGGCGATGATGGTCCGCCCGCTGCCCAGCGTCTTCTCGTCCCCCTGCCGCAGAGTGAGCCGGGCAAAGACCACGTCGCCCCGGGTTTCCTTGGGAAGCAGCGAGAGCTTGAAGCCGTTGGCCAGCTTCGAGCGGGCTAGGCGGGCCTCGATGTTGGCCGGTGACGGATCGAACGCCTCGCCGGCGGCCACCACCGCGCTCCCCTTGTAGTCCCGCACCATGGCGGCGATCTCAGCGTCGGCTACCGAGGGAACCTGGACGCGTTCGGGCCGGTCGGTAGGATGGAAGAGCCCGATGGTCCGGTTCGAGGACTTGAGGTATGCCTCCGCCACTCGCTTCACGTCCGCCGGGGTCACCTGCT
>JBQTHV010000172.1:0-64442 GCA_052389555.1 Gemmatimonadales bacterium
CGTAGGTCGCGTAGTTCTCCGCCGGAAGCCGCAGCACTGTCTCGTTCTGGAAGATGAAGTCGCCCAGACTGTAGAAGATCGGCTTGCCGCGATAGACCTCGATGCCCCGAAGCACGTGGGGACCGTGCCCACGAAGAGGTCCGCTCCCGCATCGATCATCGCGCGGGCGAAGGTAGTGAGGAACTCGGCCGGCTCGCTGTTCTGCTGGCCGGTTTCGTGGGCGTGGATCGTAACCAGTACGAGATCGGCAAGCTGGGCCGCGTTGCGTACCACCGCCGCGATCTCCGCGACGTCGGTCGAGTCCGGCGCCGAGTTCCGGCTCGGCCCGCATGTAGGTACCGCCGCTCTGGTGCATGGGCCACGGCTCGAAGTCGTGGAACAGCATCTCGACGTTGGTAAAGGCGGCATCGGCCCGCCGGATCAGCTCGATCAGGCCGGTGAATTCAGGCTCCTGGTAGACCGAAAGCCTGCGGGTTATGATGGCGTCGCCGGTGAGCGCGAAGGTGAACTGCCGCTGCGCCGCCGCGGCCGTCGGTGTCGCGAGCGTGAGTCCGAAGGCCAGCCGGAACCAGGCTCTGATCATACGAGGTTTCAAGGGCTCGCGACCCCGGGGCAGCGAGTTTCGCAACGGGCCCGGATAACCCGGTCGACGAACCCGAAATATTGATCGCGAGTCACGCTCCGCTGCCGGCCCGGCACGGTCTTGTGGGCGATCACCATGTCGAGCTTCGGGATCACCGTGATGAACTGGCCCACCGCGCCGATGCCGGTGTAGGCGCCTTCCCACGGTCCCGTCGCCATCGGTCCATCAAAGACCCACCACAAATATCCGTATCCCAGCCGGCCGCCGCGTATTCGCTCGGGGTTCATCTCGTTCCAGCGGGTTACCGGTTTCGTGATGCGGCCGACCCAATCGGCGGGAACCACCTGGCGGCCGTTCCATCTTCCACCGCGCAGGATCAAGAGCCCGATCCGGGCCATGTCGCGGGTCGAGAGCCACATGTGATACGCCAGGTGCTTCGACTGGGTGGTGTCGCCCGACTTCCGCTGCATCGCCCGATTGAAATCTTCCATCGCAATGGGCCGGGCAAGGTCGCTTTCCAGCGCGTCGTAGATGTTGCGGCCGGTCTCCTGCTCGAAGATGGTGCCCAGCGCGTTGAAGTCCCAGTTGCTGTAGAGGAAGTACGTGCCGTGGCCCTGCGATCCCCGGGGGGGAGCGTCGGCCAGGTTGTCGCCGGCGTTCGAGGCCGGATGGTACACCCCCGACCGGGCTCCGAGGAGATCGGCGATGGTCGCCTCTTTTTCCTGGTCGCTCAGACCGCCGCGGTCGTCGATTCCTAACTCACGCAGAGTCTTATCGAGCCGGACTTGGCCACGAGCCACATAGTTGCCGTACAGCATGGCAAGGACGCTCTTCCGAACCGACGCGAGATAACTCATGGTATCGAGGTCCCCATAGCTCAGGAGGATGCGGCCGCCGACGGCCACCAGAGCGGCAGCAGTGTGGAGGGTGCCGAGATACGCGGCCGCTGAATCGAGACCGGGACGGGAGTAGCCCGAGCTTTCCGGGACCGCGATCCGCCCCCAGGTTGTGCCGGGATAGACGGATGGAGTGACGACGAGCGGGGTGACGGCATCCGGGCCGGTCCGGCTCGCCCCTCCGCAGGAGAAGAGCCCGGTGGCCAACCCGAAGAGCAGGGAGCGGGCCGCGCGATGGGGCCGCGCCATGAGGCGGGCGGACACGGGAGTCGGAGTCCTGGGTAAGATACGATCGAGTGTACCTTACCCTTCCCCCCGACGCCAGATAGCGGCGAGTCGGGCCTGAACCGCTAGGACCCGCTATAATGCGCCGATTCTGCCCGATTCTGGGCGCCACGCTCGCTGGGCTCGTTGGGTGCGACACCGGATCCCCAAGGCTGGGCATTCCAACCACGGACACACTTCCCGGCGGGATTGTGCGGGTTACCAGTCCCGCCCCCACGGCCTGGACCGGCGAGCAGGGCTGGCGGTTCGTCGAAGACCTCCGGATCAACCCGCCCGATGGTGCCCCGGGCGAGCTCATCAATCCTCAGAGCGTGGCTGTCGATGAAGCGGGTCGGATCTACGTAGCCGACCAGCGGCCGGCGGTCATCAAGGTGTTCGATGCCGAGGGGCGCTTCGTCCGCACCATCGGTCGCGACGGCGAGGGGCCGGGCGAGTTCCGCGTCGCGTACATCGCGGCTGGGTTCGGCAGCCTGGTCGTCCACGATCCGCGGCTCGCCCGCACCTCGGCCTTCGATACCGCCGGCGCCTACCTGCGAAGCTGGCGATCGGCCTGCTGCGTGTGGTCGCGCATTATCCTCGACCAGGCGCAGCGGATCTGGATCCCGGTCTCCATGGACGCGGCAGGAACCGGGTCCCGCGCGAGCCATCTGCGATTCACCCTCGACGGGAGCATCATCGACACGGTCTTCATGCCGCTTCGAGAGGAAGGCAAAGGGTGGGAGATCAAAATCGAATCGGGCAATACCCGGCGGACCTTCGGCACGACCGTTCCGCTGCTTGCCCGCCTCGAATCGACCGTGTCGCCCCAGGGCTTGGTGGTACACGGATGGAGCGGGGCCTACGAGCTTGCTTCGGGGCCGAATGGTCTCGATACGCTGAGGATCGTGCGGCGGGCGTGGACTGCAGGACCAATCACGGAGGCTCGCAAGCGTCAGATCGTCGAGGAGATGATTCAGAACTCGCGAACGTGGATGCAAGGCGTCGATACCGCCGATATGCGGCGCGCCTTCCGGCTGGAGGACATCCCATCCACGGCGCCGGCGTTCGAGGCGTTGGCCATGGATCTCGAAGGGAACACCTGGGTTCGACTCGGCCCAACCGAATCGGGAGAAGACCGGTACGATGTCTTCGACTCGACCGGCGCCTGGCTGGGCGAGACAGTCCTCCGGCTTCGGCGTGCCGGCGGGCCCTACACGGTGTGGGGCAATGGGTGGATCGTCGAGGCGCAGGAAGATGCCGACGGCCGGCCGGTCATCGTCCGCCTTCGGCGCCAGCTGCGCAGATCCTCGCGGTGACGCTGCCTCGGGATCGTCAGAAAACGGACGCTAGGGAGGCGCAACGTGTCACAGCGTGATATGCTCATGGAATCCCTCGACCGCGCCTATAATAGCCGTTCCTGGCATGGCACCAATCTTCGCGGCTCCCTTCGTGGACTCAGCCTCGCGCAAGCCACCTGGCGCCCGGGCCGGGGACGCCACAACATCTGGGAGTTGGTAGTCCACGCCGCCTACTGGAAGTATGTCGTGTGGCGGCGGCTCACCGGCCGGAAGCGGGGATCCTTTCCCCTCGAGGGATCGAATTGGTTCAGACGCCTGGAGACGAGCCCGAGCGCCGGAAGCAATCGGGAGCGGGCGTGGAGACAGGATCTCGCCCTATTGGATCAAATGCACGAAGAGCTGCGAAAGGCGGTCGCGCGAATTCCCAACCGGAAGTTGGATCGCCGAGCGCCCGGTCCGGGTACTTTCTCGAACCTCGCCATGATCCTGGGCGTTGCGGCGCACGATCTCTATCACGCCGGCCAGATCCAGCTCCTCAAGCGGCTCTACGAGGGGAAGAGGTGAGAGGTAAGAGGTGTTGTGACCTCTCACCTCTCACCTCTCACCTTATCGTCTTCCGGTCAGTCGTCGAACTTGACTTCCTGGAATCCGTTCTTGAGCTCGGCCTCAAACTCGAGCAGCTCCCCGGTCGCCGCGAAGTCGAACGCTGAGAGATCCAGGACGGTCCCGTCGAACCGTCGGAACCAGACCGAAGGGTCCAGTTCGATGGTGACCGTTTCGTTGTCCTGATCCACGACCAGCGGCGGGACCAGCGCCTTCTCGATTTCGATCTCGGCATCGAAGAAGACCGTGAACGGAACCGGCTGGCCCCCGGTCGGCGTAAAGGTGCCGACCACCACCATGCTCGCCTTTTCGGGCCAGTTGGGGAATGCCGCGCGTGCCGCCGCGGCTACCGCCTCGATTTCCCCTTCTTCCTCATCGTCGTCATCGAAATCGATGTCCTCGACCTCGAACTCCAGCTCGTGGTAGGTGCCGGCCGGAACCATCGCCGTGACGGCAACCAGGTTGTCGCCGTCGAGGGGGAGCCGGACGAAGACCGGCGGCGCCTCGAACTCTTCGCAACCATCGTCCGATCCCTGGCTCTCGCACGCGTCGTCGTCCGCTTCCAGCTCGAACTCGTTCACGATGAAGCTGATGTCGCTGATGCGGAGCGTCCCGTTGGACCCGGTGATCACCAGATCGTTGCCATTGACGGACCCGGCCGCCGCGGAGGTACGGAACCGGATCCCGACTCGACTCTGCTCTCCCGGGGCGAGGGGATCATTGCTGCAGGCGCACACCCCGACCAGAAGGAGGAGCCCTGCCAGAGTGCTCTCGATTTTCATAGCTTACCTCGGCTGTCTCGATTCGATCCAGCGGCGGAACGATAGATCCGCCTTCGGTCATGGAGACGATCGAGGGTGCCTTGGGGAGACAGGCAGCTAATGGCGGGACGGCTCGATATCCACCTGGATCGCGCGCCACTTCCCCTGGCGGAACCGCAGCACGCTCAGGCCGCTGCGGGTCGCGTGGCCCAGCAGGATCGCGAGCCAGATGTCGGCCGGTCGTAACCCGCGGCTGGCCTCGAGGAGGGTGAGCAGGCCAAGGGGCAGCGCGACCTGGGAAATGAGGCTGATGACGAGGGGGGAACGGGTGTCTCCGGTGCCCTGCAGGCCGCCGGTGTAGGTGAGCGCGGTCGTCACCAGCAATCCCGAGAGACTCAGGAAACGCAGGAGCTGGGTACCGATTCCAACCACCACCGGGTCGGTCATGCCGAAGAGCCCGAGGAGTTGCCCCGGAATGGTGAGAAAGAGCGTGCCCACCGTGGCCGCGAGGCCGAGCCCGAAGTAGGCCGCCACGTGCACCGACTGGACGGAGCGCTCCGGCTGTTTGGCGCCCAGGTTCTGGCCCGCCACGGCCGCCGCGGCGCCCATGAGCCCCACCGACGTCCAGGTGATCAGCGAGAACAACTCGGTGTATCCCACGGCATAGGCCGCCTGGGCCTGGGCGCTCTGCTCGAGCGAACCGATGAACCTGAGCAGCAGCACGCCCGCGACGTTCATCGCGATCCCCTGCACGCCCGCGGGCAGTCCGAACCGAAAGAGGGAGCGGATCACCGCCCAGTCCGGGCGCTTGTCCATGCCTCGCGGCCAGTGGATCACCATCCGCCCGGTGGTGAGCAGATAGAGCGCGATCCCGCTCACGATCGCGCCCGCGATCACCGTCCCGAGCCCGGCGCCCGCGGTGCCCAGCGCCGGAATCGGCCCTAACCCGCGGATCAGGATGACATTCAGGGTGATGTTGAGCGCGGTGAGCAGAATGCCGAGCCGCATCGGGGTGCGCGCGTCGCCGGCCGAGCGGAGCGCGGCACTCAGCATGAAGAAGAGCATCATGCCGAAGCTGGCCACCAGCATGATTCGCAGGTAGGGGAGCGCCTGGGCCTGGACCTCGGGCGTGGCATGCACCAGCCGGAGCAGGGCGGGCGACAGCACCCAGCCGAGCGGGGCAAGGATGATGAGCGCCATGCCAAGCGAGGCAATGAATGCCTGGTAGACGGTGCGATTCACCTTGTCGGGCTCGTTGGCCCCGGCGAACCGCGCCACCAACACGCTCATCCCCGTGAACAGCGAGTTCACGAAAATGATCACGACGATGAAGATCTGAATCGAGACCCCGATCGCGGCGTTGGCGGTGTAGCCGACGAAATGGCCCACCATGGCGTGATCGATCAGGCCCTGCATCCCCCCGATCACGTTCTGGATCATGGTGGGCCAGGCGAGCTTCCAGACCGCCCGCGCGATCGGCCCTTCGACGATGGCGCGGTCGAAGGGTTTCCCGCCCGGCCGGGGTGGCGGTGGCTCGGCGCTCGGCACTCGGCGCTCGGCGGCGCTCGGCCGCTCGGCGGGGGGTGAGGTCAAGCGCGCATTTTAACCGCGCCGGACGTAGTCGTCGAGCCGGTCGAAGCTTCTGGCCGCCCCATCCCTCATGCCGCTCTCCATGGCACGATCGCGCGCTTCCTTCGAGGGGTAGCGGATGGTCACGGTCATCCGGGTGCCGCCGTTCTCCTCGGTGAGTACCAACGTGTTTACCGTCTGGGGCCAGTCGCCGCCCCACGCCTCGGTGTGGACCAGCCGCTCCGGCGGCTTCACTTCCCGATAGGTCCCTCGCATCTCCATCTCGGTACCGTCGGTCCGGCGCCAGGCGTAATGCCAGGCGCCACCGGGCCGAAGGTCGATTTCGCAAGTCGGCATGCTCCATCCCTCGGGGCCGAGCATCCAGTGCGGGACGTGGCGGGGATCGGTCCAGGCCTCCCACACCTTCTGGCGCGGTGCGTCGAACCAGCGGGTAAAAGCGAACTCCCGGTCCGAGGGGGTGCTGAAGGCGGTGGGGTTGGTTCGAGCGGCAGACATCAGGCACTCTCCGATCGGGTGAAGTGGTACGGTGGCACTACCGTCGCCGGCGGCGCGGTCGCTTCTCGCCGTCCCCGAGGTGCTTGAGGTAGGCATCCAGGCGGTCGAGACTCGCTTCCCAGAACCGGCGATACCGAGCGACCCACCCGGCGGCCTCCTTGAGGGGACGGGGGTCGAGCCGGCAGGGCCGCCACTGGGCCTCGCGGCCCCGAGTGATGAGGCCGGCCCGCTCGAGGACCCGGAGGTGCTTGGAGATGGCGGGGAGGCTCATGGCGAACGGGCGGGCCAGCTCGGTGACGGCCGCCTCTCCCCTGGCCAGGCGGGCCAGGATAGCCCGCCGGGTGGGATCGGCCAGGGCGGCAAAGGTGGCGTCCAGACGGCGGGGCGCGGCAAGCTGAACCATATGGTTAAATAACTAATAGGTTAACTATGATTGCGCAAGAGGCAAGCAGTGAGAGGTGAGAGGTGAGAGGTCCCATAAACACTACGCTCGGCAGGGTGGGTACCGAAAGTACCCGAACCGGATCGTTTCTTCCCCGTCGAGCCGTCCCTGGCCCCTGTTCCCCGGCCTCCGGCCCCTACGTATTCGGCACGTTCCGCCGCAACTCATCCAGCCACACCGTAGCCGTCGCATCGCTGGGTGCCCGCCAGTCCCCTCGCGGCGAAAGGGAACCGCCCGACCCCACCTTCGGCGCGTTAGGCAACGCCGAGCGCTTGAACTGGCTCTGCTCGAAAAAGCGCAGCAGAAACACCTCGAGCCATCGCGTGATCTCTGCGAGCGTGTACTGATGCCGGCGCTCCGGCGGTAGCAGCTCGGGCCAGGTGCCCCGCTCCCGATCACCCCAGGCCTGGTGCGCGAGGTATGCCACCTTGCTGGGCCGGAACCCGAAGCGGGCGGTGTAGTACAGGTGAAAGTCTTGCAGCTCGAAGGGACCCACCACCTCCTCGGTGCTCTGCAGCACGTCTCCGGAGGCCGGAACGAGCTCGGGCGAGATCGCCGTCTCGAGAATGGAGTGCAGCGTCTCGTTCACGTCGGCCGGGAACTCACCCGACCTCGCGACCCATCGGATGAGGTATTGAATCAGGGTCTTGGGGATGGACGCGTTGACGCTGTAGTGCGCCATCTGGTCGCCCACCCCATAGGTCGTCCAGCCCAGCGCGAGCTCGCTCAGGTCGCTGGTCCCCACCACCAGGCCGCCGTGGAAGTTGGCCAGCCGGAACAGGTGGGAGGTCCGCTCCCCCGCTTGCACGTTCTCGTAGGTCCGGTCGTGGACCGGCTTCCCTTCGGCCGCCGGATGGCCCAGGTCCCGCAGCATCTGCTGGGCCGAAGGCCGAATGTCGATCTCGCCGGCGGTGATGCCGAGCGCCCGCATCAGGCGCCGGGCGTTCGTGCGGGTTAGGTCGCTCGTCGCGAAGCCGGGCAGTGAGAAGCCCAGCACGTTGGTGCGCGGCAGGCCGAGGCGGTCCATCGTCCGGGCCGCGACCAGCACCGCCTGAGTCGAGTCCAGCCCTCCCGATACGCCCATGACCACGTTCTCGATGCCGGTGCCGGCGAGCCGCTGGGCCAGGCCATGGACCTGGATGTGGTACGCCTCGTAGCAGCGGGCATCGAGCTGGGCGGGATCGCTTGGCACGTAGGGAAACCGCTCGACGGTCCGGCGGAGCTCCTGGGACCCAGGGGGGACCTCGAACGCGAAGGGGACCCGCCGAAGTTCCCTAACCCGCTCCCGGTATTCACCCGCCTGGTCGTTGAAGCTGGTGAGCCGGGAGCGTTCCTGCACGAGCCGCTCGAGGTCGAGGTCGGCCACCGTGAGCTGCTCGTCCGCAGCAAAGCGCGAGGATTCGGCCAGCAGCACGCCATTCTCGTAAACCAGGGCCTGGCCATCCCAGGCGAGATCGGTAGTCGATTCGCCGGCGCCCGACGCGGAGTAGAGATAGGCGGCGACGCACTTGGCGGACTGGCCGGCGCAGAGCTGCCGCCGGTAGTCCGCCTTCCCGATCGTGATATTACTGGCCGAGAGGTTGGCCAGGATCGTCGCGCCGGCCAGGGCTCCCCAGGTGCTGGGCGGGATCGGGACCCACACGTCCTCACAGATCTCCACAAACAGCGCGAACCCATCGAGGTTGGTCGCTTCGAAGATCAGGTCATTGCCGAACGGGATCGCCTGGCCGAGCAGACCGACCTCGCGTCCCACCGCCAGCCCGCCCGGCGTGAACTGGCGGCGTTCATAGAACTCGCGGTAGTTCGGCAGATAGCTCTTGGGAGTGACGCCGAGGAGACGGCCCCGGTAGATCACCACGGCGCAGTTGAAGAGCTTGCCTTCGAATCGGAGCGGGGCGCCGACGATCAGCACCGGGGAGAGCGACCGGCTCTCGGTAATCAGCCGATCGAGGGAGCTCAGGACGGCATCGAGCAGCGCGTCCTGCTGGTGGAGGTCGTCGTTGCTGTAGGCGGAGAGCCCCAACTCGGGGAAGAGGGCGACAGCGGCGTCGAGTTCCGAGGCTCGGCGCGCGAGCCCGAGGGTGCGCTCAAGATTGAAGGCGGGATCGGCAATCCTAACCCGCGGCGTCGCGACCGCGCCGCGGATGAACCCGTGCCGGTAGATCGAGCGGAAGGGGAGAGACGCGGGCGGCCGGTTCACGACCGGGCCACGCTTTCCTCGCGCAACGCCCTGACCGAGGTGACCGTCACGCCCGCCTGGGTGAGCTCGCGCCGGACCCGCTCATCGCTGGCAGGATCGACCGGCCGGGTGAGGTCCCAGAGAAACATGGCCCGGAACCCCGCCGCCGCGGCGTCCTCGGCGCTCCACTTGACGCAGTAGTCACGGGCCAGCCCGCAGAGCAACACGGTGTCGATACCTCGCTCCCGCAGGTAGCCCGCGAGACCCGTCGGCGGGCGCTCCCCATGCCGGTCCCAGTTGTTGCGAAATCCGCTGTAGGAGTCGGTATCCGGGTCGGTCCCCTTGCGGATGATGGCCGCGATGCGCTCGGTCGGCAGGTCGGGATGGAGCGCGGCGCCGGGGGTCCCCTGCACGCAGTGGTCCGGCCACAAGGTCTCTTCGTGCCCGTGCACCTGGATCACGTCGAACGGCTGGTGACCGGGATGACTGCTCGCGAACGACACATGGCCCCGCGGGTGCCAGTCCTGGGTTGCCACGCACAGGGCGAACTCGCCGCTGTTGACCAGCTGACGGATCGGCGCGACGACTTCATCGCCCTGCCGCACCGGCAACGCGCCGCTTGGCAGGAAGTCGGGCTGGAGATCGACCACGATGAGCGCCGAACGCCAGGGTTCGCGATCGAGCGGTGAGGATGAGGCTATCGGCATGCGCACCTCCGGTACCGGGAAGCTAGGAAATCCGAGTACCACGCTCAAGGTTTCGCGAACTGGTGTCGTTGGCGACTGCCAGGTTTGTGGAGTACACTACCGTCCGGCGCACCGGCATCGAGGAACCGCCATGACACGTCTGTCTCGCCCAGTCCGGGAAGGCTTGATCGTGGGTTTCCTGGCCTACCTGTCGGTGGCGGTGTTCTATGCGCTGTTCGATCTGCTCGCGGCTCGGGGCCCGCTCTACACCGTGAACATGGTGGGCCAGGCCGTCTTCCGGGGCCTCCGGGATCCCGCCGTGCTCCAGCTCCCGGTGCCGCTCGACACGGGGGCGATCTTCACGTACAACGCCCTCCACCTGTTCGTGTCGTTGGCCATCGGGATCATCGTGGTCCAGCTCGTGGCGCAGGCGGAGCGAACCCCGGCGCGGGGCCGCCTGGCCCTGGCGGTCATCGTGGCAGGATTCGGGGTAACGATCCTGGCGGTAGGATTCCTAACCCGCTCAATCCGTCCTGTGCTGCCCTGGTGGTCGATCGTGGTGGCCAACGGACTGGCGGTGGTGCTGGCCGGATTCTATCTGACCCGCCGGCATCCGGGGATCTGGCGGCGCCTCGCCTACGCGACCTGACGGGTCGGGCGCGCTCGTCATGACCCATCGCGTGGCTCGGCACCCGGCGCTCGGCGCTCAACGCCCGGTACCCGGCACTCGGCACTCGGGGCTCGGCACCTGGCCGGGCGGTCAGACCCGCGTTTGACCACGCGGCTCTACAGGGTCAATTTCTTCGCGTCCATTCCTCATCCGGTTGATTCCATGACTGCTCCTCGCGTGCTCTCTAATCTTGCTCTCGGCTTGCTTGCCGCTGGCATGCTGGTCATCCCCGACACGCCCCTGGCCCAGACCCGCAGCCCCGCGCCTGCTCGGACCCTCGCCTCCGTGACTCTCGATTCGGCGTTTCTCGCAGGATTCCGCTGGCGCAATGTCGGGCCGGACCGGGGCGGGCGCTCGATTGCGGTGAGCGGAGTCCGAGGCCGGCGCAACGAGTCGTATTTCGGTGCGACCGGCGGCGGCCTCTGGAAAACGACCGATGGGGGAGAAACCTGGTTCCCGGTGACCGACAAGCAGATCACCAGTGCCTCGGTCGGTGCGGTGGCGGTGAGCGAGACCAATCCCGATGTCGTCTTCATTGGCACCGGCGAGTCCTGCATTCGTGGGAACATCATGCCGGGTGACGGGGTCTACCAGAGCACCGATGCGGGGAAGACCTGGACTCACGTCGGGTTCCGCGAGTCCCACGCGATCTCCAAGATCCGCATCCACCCCGCCAATCCCGACATCGTCTTCGTGGCCTCTTTCGGGAAGTACAGCGCGCCGAGCTCGGAGCGCGGGGTGTACAAGAGCATGGATGGCGGGAAGACCTGGCGCCGGGTGCTCTTTCGCGACGACAAGACCGGCGCGGTCGATATCTCGATCGATCGCAACAATCCGAATGTGATCTACGCGGCGCTCTGGGAAGCGTTCCGCAAGGAATACACGATGTCGAGTGGCGGGCCGGGCAGCGGGCTGTTCAAGAGTACCGACGGGGGTGAGACCTGGACCGAAATCACCCAGAATCCCGGTTTACCGTCGGGCGTCATCGGCAGGATCGGGGTCGCGGTGTCCGGGGCAAACTCGAATCGCGTGTATGCCCTGGTCGAGAACGAGAACGGCGGACTGTTCCGGAGCGACGATGCCGGGGCTACCTGGTCGCTGGTCAACGACAACCGGGCGATTCGGCAGCGGGCCTTCTACTACACCCACGTGTTCGCCGATCCCAAGAACGCCGACGTGGTATACCTGCAGAACACCGCGATGTTCAAGTCGACCGACGGCGGCAAGACCACGACCAACCTCGGCCAGGGAACCCACGGGGATCATCACGATCTCTGGATCGATCCCGACGACCCGGCTCACCTGGTGGACGGCAATGACGGCGGCGGTGCGATTTCGACGGTCGGCGGTGGCGGCCGGTGGACCGCGCAGGATTACCCGACCGAGCAGTTTTACCACGTGGTCACGACGAAACACATCCCGTATCACGTGTGCGGCTCTCAGCAGGACAACTCGACCCTCTGCATTCCGTTCAATTGGAATGCCGGGGGTGCGTTCCGGTTCGGGGGAGGGCCGGGCGGACCGGGCGGACCGGGCGGTCCCCCGCGCGATCCTACGTCGGGCGGGATGGCGGTCGCGTACCTCGCGGGCGGCGGCGAGCCGGGGTACATCGCGCCGGACCCGCTCGATCCCGACATCTTCTACAGCGGCACCAACAACGGCCGCTACGTCGACAAGTACAACCGCCGGCTGGGCACCTCGCGCGAGGTGAATCCCTATCCCTGGTTCTACTCCGGCGAGGCCGCCAGGGACATCCGGGAGCGCTGGCAGTGGACCTTCCCGATCATCTTCTCCCCGGCAGATCCCGGGACCCTCTACGTGTCCTCGCAGCGGCTCTGGAAGACGACCGACGGGGGACGGACCTGGACCGCGCTGAGCGGTGACCTAACCCGGCACGATCCGGCGACGCTGGGGCACTCGGGCGGCCCGATCACCGGCGACATGAACGGGCCCGAAGTGTATGCGACCATCTTCTCGGTCGGGCCGGGCAAGCGGGACGTGAACGTGATCTGGACCGGCTCGGATGACGGGCTGGTCCACCTGACCCAGGACGGCGGGAAGACCTGGACCAACGTCACGCCGAAGGAGATGCCCGATCTCGGCCGGGTGAGCCAGATCGACGCGTCGGCGTTCGCTTCGGGTACCGCGTACGTCTCGGTGCGGCGGCCCCTGCTCGATGACCTTTCACCCTACATCTTCAAGACCCACGACTTCGGGCGCACCTGGACCCGGATCGTGAGCGGGATCCGGCCCGATGCCTACGTGCACGCGGTTCGCGAAGATCCCACCCGGCGCGGGCTGCTCTACGCTGCGACCCAGCATGGGGTCTACCTCTCGTACGACGACGGCACCAGCTGGCAGTCGCTCCGGCTCAACATGCCCGACGTGCCGGTGAGCGACCTGATCGTGGAAGGCAACGAGCTCGTGATCGCGAGCCATGGCCGGGGATTCTGGGTGCTTGACGATATCGCGCCCCTCCGCCAGGCCACGCCCGACGTGCTGGCCCGGCGCGCCCATCTCTTCACGCCTTCGACCGGAGTCCGCTCGGGCACCGGAGTGACCGTGAGCTGGATGCTCAAGACCGCGCCTAACACGCTCAAGCTCGAAGTGCTGGATTCGACCGGCCAGGTGCTTCGCACCTACACGACCCCGACGCCAGCCGACTCGGCGGCGGCTGCTCCGGGTGGAGGAGGGGGTGGGGGCGGGGGTCGTTTCGGTGCCACCAGTCCGCTACCCAGGGGAACCGGCATGCAGCGGTTCACCTGGGACCTCCGTACTCAGGGGATCACCGGATTCCCTGGCATGATCCTGTGGGGCGCAGGTCTCAACGGTCCCGCGGTTCCGCCAGGCCGGTACCAGCTCCGGCTGACGGCGGATGGCCAGACCCTCACCGCGCCGGTCTCGGTCGTGCGTAACCCGCGGATCACCGAGGTGAGCGACGCCGACCTGCGCGCCCAGTACGCGTTTTCCAAACGGGTCCGCGACAAGGCCGAGGAGGCCAATCAGGCGGTGATCGCCATCCGTCGCGTCAAGACCCAGCTCGCCGAGCGGCTCAAGCAGTCGAACGATGCCGCCCTCAAGGCGGCGGGCGACCGGCTGGTCGCGAACACCTCGGCGGTGGAAGAGAACATCTACCAGGTGCGGAATCGAAGCGGGCAGGATCCGCTCAACTTCCCGATCAAGGTGAACAACCGCCTGGCGAATCTCCTGTCGATGTCGCAGCGTGGGGATGGGCCGCCGATCAATAACATGCCGGAGATCTTTGCGATCCTGTCGGCGGAGCTCAAGCAGTACACCGGCCGGCTGGCGCAGGTCTGGGCGACGGATCTCGTGGCGGTGAATCGGGAGCTCGCCCGGCTCCGGTTGCCGCCGCTGGATCCGACTAAATAGGAGATAGTGAGCAGGAGGTAGTAAGAAGGGAAAAGCTCTGTCGGTCTCAGGTGATTTCGACCGGGAGGGTTTGTCCCTGCTTACTACCTCCTACTTACTACCTCCTGCTCGTCTAGCGAATCCGAACCGGACCTCCGAAGGACTGCACTGGGGAGCGGCCGCCCCGGAGTGGCGGCGCCAGCCGGTTGATGAGCACACCGATGCCGGCACGACCGGTCCCGTGGATCTTGCAGTCGTCGCGCGGCCCACCCATGCCGCCGCGAATCAGGATCGTCGGCTCCCCGCCCGACCCTCCCCCGGCGGTTGACCCACCCGCGTGACTATTCCCGTTACCCTCTGAGGAAGCGAGCGACAGGGGACCGGCCGGCACGGGAACTTCGCTGAGTGCAGGCGCCGCAGCACTCGCAACCGTGGTCACCTGTATCTTGGGAGACAGCTCGAGCTCCGATGACTCCGGCGTCGCGCGAACCGCAGTCGACCACCGAACCGGTGCCGAGCGCCGGGCGAGAACCGGCAAGCGCATCCCCTGAGCGACCTCCACTGGTGTAACGACCGCCGAATCGTTCGCTGCAGTACCCAGGAGCTCGAGGTTCCGTTCCCGGGCCGCGGCTGGCGCATCGGGCTTGGAACATGCGAGAGCGATGAGGCCGGCAAGGGAGACTGCTGTGACGAGAAGCGGGGCCTTCATGGAATCCGCCAGGGGAAGGTTGCCAGGGCGAACTGCATATGCCGGACCACCATAGGCGTGCCGCGCAAGCAGCGATGGCACATCCGTTTGCGGTGGCTCGACTACTCGGGAGACAAGCCATGATGTACCGTCCGGAGGACAGATTGTCCCGCCGGTGGGACAAGCTCGGCGGGGTCGTTTTGCTCAGCGGGCTCCTCGCTTGTGCCGGGGGCCCCGAAGGGAGCTCGGCGGTTCCATCCGAGGGCGCGCTGCGCGACACCCTAAAGCATCTGATCGAAGGAGCCTATGATTTCGGCCAGGCCGGCGTGCTCGAGCGCATGGGGGCGCTGTATCCGGATGCAGGTCGAGTGGTTTCGGCGAGCGGGGGCAAGATCATCGCGTCGGCCGATTCGCTGCGCGCGGGTCTCCGGACCTTCTGGGAAACGGCGGGCCAGTACATGCAGGACGCGCGGTGGGAATGGGGCGAGGTCCTGGTTGATCGGCTGGGCCAGGATGCCGCGGTGCTCACGGCTACCTGGCGGATTCCTCACGTGGCGCCGACCGGCAGGCCCCATGTGATCCAGGGTGCGTGGACCGCAGTATTCAGGCGGATCAACGGCGAATGGAAGATCGTGGTCGAGCATCTCTCGACGCCGCCGGGTGGGTGAGCTAGTCTCGGTAGCCTAACGGCTCGGCGGCTCGGCGGCTCGGCGGCTCGGCGACCGGTTTTCGGCGATTGACTCTCCTCATGCCCCCGTTGAAATTGGGCGGTCCATTCAACCCGCAACATTCGTTGTTGCTGTGTCGATGAAGTCGTTGCTTTCAACGGCGCAAGCCGATGCTGTGCAGAGTCGCCGAGGTTTTCTTGCTACGATGGCCGTTGGTGGGCTCGCGCTCATCAAGGCCCCGCGACTCCTCCGCGCGATGGACGCCCCTCGCTCACTGGCCCTGCACCATCTCCACACCGACGAGCGCCTCGCGGTCCAGTATTATGCCGCCGGCGAGTACGTGCCCCAGGCGCTTCACGAGGTAAATCACCTGTTGCGGGACTGGCGCCGCAACGAGATCCACCCAATCGAACCCGAGCTGCTGGACCTCCTCAACGAGCTGCACCGCGCCACCGGGAGCAAGGAGCCGTTCGAGGTGATCTGCGGGTATCGGTCACCCCAGACCAACGCCATGCTGCGCCAGCATAGCAAGGGGGTTGCGTCCAACAGCCTCCACCTGGTCGGAAAGGCCATCGACATCCGGCTCTCCGATGTGCCGCTCAGCCGACTGCGAGACGTGGCCAAGTCCCAGAAGCGGGGCGGAGTGGGGTACTACCGGGCCTCGAACTTCGTACACGTGGACACAGGGCGGGTCCGGTACTGGTAGTCGGACGGCAGGACGGCAGGACGGCATGACGGCAAGATGGCAGGTAACTACCCTGAGTCCTGCCATCCTACCGCCCTGCCGTCCTGCCACCGGCGAGCTCCCGACCGAGTCGCGCGTCGTGTCCGTAGATGTCCTCCCCGAACCGAACCGTGCCCTCGGGCTCCGCAAACGCGGTGTTGTAGTAGAGCACCACGGTGAGCGGTCGCGGCAGGTTAACCCGCACTGAGATCGGCGCTCCTGGATCCATCGCCGCCGCGATCCGGTCGGGGGGCCAGTCGGAACTGCCCGAGAGTACCCAGGTAGCCAACCCCAGGGGATCTTCGACCCGTACGCAGCCGTGACTGAAGTCCCGGCGGGTCCGGTCGAACAGCTCTTCGGCCGGCGTCCCATGCAGGTAGATGTTCTGGCTGTTGGGGAAGACGAACTTGACCGCGCCGAGAGCGTTCTGAGGGCCCGGCCGCTGGCGGATTCGCAGCTCGCCGCTGGCAACCCGGTCGAGCGATCCGGAGGATGGGCGCACCGACTCCGCCTCGTCGCTCTGGCCGCTCACTATCTCCATGTTGTGCCGGCGGAGGTAGTCGGGATCGCGATCGATCGCCGGAATGATTTCGTTCCGCGCGATCGAGAGCGGCACGTTCCAGTACGGCCGGAAGATCACGTAGCGCATCTCCTCGATGAAGACCGGCGTCTGGGTATCGAGCGCCTTGCCCACGATGACGCCGGTCCGGAAGAGTGGGGGCCCCGAAGCGAGCGGCGAGCTCCAGGCGGTGAGCTCGAACATCGGGATATTGACGAGCACGAACGGCTCGTTGGGAAGATCCCTGAGCCAGCGCAACCGCTCCAGCGCCAGCTCGAGCTGCCTAACCCGCTGCGGCAGAGGGACCCCGAGTGAGTCCTCCGCCGGTTCGTCCAGGGCTCGCTCCCGCGCCCGGTAGTCGGCGAGGGCCCCGCGAACCAGCCGGTATTGCGCCAGGGCCGGGGTCAAGGCCTCGACCACGGCGGCGACCCCGCCCTGCTCGAGACCATCCAGCAGGAGCGCCACGTAGTCGTGACGGTCGGCCGGCGGGTCCATCGAGAACCCTACCCGTCGCGGGTTAACCCGGCCGGTATGCAGGTCGCGGAGATAGCGGAGGAACGCGACGCTGAGCGCGGCATCGAGTTGAGCGACCGCATCCGGCGCCGCTTCCCGTTCGCGCCCCAGCCGGCCGGCCAGGCTGTCGAGCTCGGGCACTCCGTAGTCAGGCGGCCGCAATCCGTCCGCATCGGCCAGATTGAGCTGGCGGAGCGCGTCCTGCCCGGGGCGGGAGAGCTCACCCTTGGCGGTGGTCCAGACCGGGGTCCATGCCGCGGTTTCGTAGAGTCGGCGCAGATTGCTCCGCTCCGCCGACGAGGCCCGTAGCCAGACCGGGAGGCCGCGACCGGTGCCGGCAACTCGGCGGACCGCGGCCGCGACCTCGCTGCGGGAAGGCTGATCCTCCCTCCCGGCGCACCCACCCAGCGTCGCGGCCAGCGCGAGCAGGGCCAGGCGCAAGCGGCCGAAGCGCCGGGTTAGGCGCCGCCGCCTGGGACGGTCCCCTCGAGCGGATATCCGGCCTGTTGCCATTCTGCGATCCCGCCCGGGAAATGGCTCAGGTTGGTGAACCCGGCCCTGGTCCCGTCTGGCTGTCGGCGTTGGCTCCACCCCTTCCATGCCTCCACCCATGGTGACGAAGGAGGGGGAACCCGGGTGACCGGAGTCGAACGGTTCCGCGACACCGGCGATTGTGCTCCCGGAATAGGCTGGATCGTCCTCCCCCGGGAGTTCTCCATCCACACTTCAGCGGGAGGCGCGCCATGCAGGTCAAGGATCCGGTCTGCGGGATGACGGTCGAGAACACGGCCGCTCTCAAGTCCACCTACCAGGGGACGACGTACTACTTCTGCAGCGAGCAGTGCCAGAAGACCTTCGACGCCAATCCGGCTCGGTACGCGACCCCGGCGGGTGCCGAGGCAGGGCGGTAGGACGGAACCACGGTAAGACGGTAGGTTGGTAGGAGGTTTTGGGCAGCGCAACCTCTTACCGTCTTACCGTCTTACCGTCTTACCGTCTTACCGTCGTCTTACCGTCTTACCGACTTACCGCCTTACCGCCTTGCCGTTTTTCATCGAGCATGAACGAGATCTTCGCATTCACCCGGTATTCGGTGATCTTGTTGTTCTCTACGGTGGCGGTGAAGTTGTCGACCCAGACGGACTTGATGCCGTGAAGCGTCTTCGCGGCCTCTTTGACTGCGCGCTTCGCCGCGTCATCCCAGCTGGTCGGCGACTGCGCGATGACTTCGATGACCTTGACGACGTTGCTCATGACTTGGGCCTCCTGCCCGTAGAGGATTGGAGTTCAAACAGCCTGCGGGAGAGACGACGAGCCCTTGCTAGCGCTGCACGAAGGGACCGGCCGAGCGCCGAGCCCCTGGCGCCGAGCTTCGTCTAGCGATTCCTCCTCCCAGCGATAGAATAGAGCTTCGGGCCGAAAGTGGCCAACCGGCCCCGGCCCTGACCGGGTAACCCGGTGTCCTCTCCTGGGAGTTGTCCCATGCGCCCCTGCAGCTTGCTCGGAGTTCTCATCCTGCTCGGCTCTGCGTGTCAGGCTGGCGCTGGGGGAAGCCGGGCCAGTCCCGTAAGGGTCGTCGACTCCACCACCGACAGCATCATCGTGCAGGTGCGCGGCCCTGTATCTGAAGACGCCGTGCGACATCTGGTCGAAGAGGTCCGCATCGCCCCGACTGCCGACGACACGACCCTGTTCAGTCAGGTTTCCGAATTCGACGTCGATCCTGCCGGACGCATGTGGGTCTACGACTTTCAAGTCAACCAGATTCTCCTCTTCGATGCCGCTGGTGGGCTCCTTCGGAGAGTAGGTCGGCAGGGCGCCGGGCCGGGCGAATTCAATTCGAACAGCGGGATGGCGGTGCTGGGGGATACGGGACTTGCCATCTGGGATTCGCGGAACGGGCGGGTGTCGTTCTTCTCTGGGGCAGGAGAGTTTCGGACCAGTTGGCGCATGCCCACCGGGTTCTTCACCAACGACGGGCTCGTGACCGACAGGTCTGGTGCCCTGTTCGTCAAGCAGCCGATTGCCCGTCCGAAGGAGGGTGAAGTCATCGGGCGCATGGGGTTGGTGCGTTTGGGCGAAGGGGGAACGATGAGGGATTCGTTGAACCCGCCGGACCTCCCGGTCGAGCAGGTTAACTATGTCGGCGTGACGAAGGATGGCGGTGCGCGCTCCTCTTACGGCGCCCCCTATGGGCCGTCGTATCACTGGTCCTGGCATCCGGACGGTTACTTCGTCGTGGGCAACGGCGGATCCTACGAGATTGTATTGGCCCGGCCGAATAGCAAGCCGATCGTGATCAAGCGCGATGTGCCCCGGGTTCCGGTTGCGGAAGAAGAACGGGGAGAAGGGCGCGCCTGGATCACCTACGGCATACGGCAGACCGTTCGGGACTGGACCTGGTCGGGTCCGGATGTGCCGGCGGTGAAGGCACCCCTGCGCAGTCTATTCATCGCTCGCGATGGACGCATTTGGGCCACGGTGGCCTTCCCTTCGGAACGAATCCCGGATGCAGAGCTCGCCGTCTCCCGCGATCCTAACCGGCCGGTCTCCCACTTCCGCACTCCGCTGGTTTGCGAGGTCTTTACGCCAGACGGCCGATTCCTCGGCCGGGTGAGCTTCCCTCCCCGGACCCATCTGGTTGAGGCGGATGGCAATACCGTATGGGCCCTCGGTCGCGATGAGAACGACCTGCAAGCAATCGTCCGCTACCGGATCGAGCCTGGATTCGAGCGCTAGCTAGTCGGAAGCGCGAGCGGTATCGTGCTCGACCGGCTCCGGCTTGAAGCGCACCGTCACCGGCTCGCGCAGGGTCACCCTGAGCCGCTGGCCCGCGGGCAGCACGATATGACCGCCCGGCGTAGCAAGCGCGACCCCGGTGCCGATGACCGCCCCGATCACCGCGCCCTTCACGACGTCGCCGGCGATCGCGCCGATCACTCCCCCCGCGACCGCCCCGCCGCCGATCTCGAGCGCGCTCTCCTTGGCGTCACTCTTGCCCTTAACCCGGAACGGCTCGGCGTCCACGGCGTAGCGCCGGCCTTCGAGCTCGAGCTGGGTGAATCGAATGGTGAGCTGGGGAGCCCCGGAGATCCGGCCGCCACCCTTCGCGTAGGTCACCTCACCGTGCAATGACGCCCCGGCAGGCAGGGCGAGATCCTCGTAGAGCGCAGTCTGCTGCGCGGTCTTGATTTCGACCCGGTCTCCCGCATCACTCTTTTCGGTGGAGACCGTCTCCTGCAGCTTGCCTACGAGCCGGGTGCCGGCCGGAATAGTGATCTCGCGCTCGCCTGAACGCGCGACGACCGTGGCGGTCACGATTCCCGCCGCTGCGACCAGCAATCCCCCGACGATCCATCGGGTCGTTCCGGTGATTTGCATTCGTCCACCTCCCAAGGCACTCGTAGCCATAGGGAGTGACGTTCCACCCGGATTTGGGAACACGTACTCTACTCGCTAGCTCCTATTCACCAACCGGCCGCCGTTCGCGGCGGGTCAGCTCGCCGACCTCGGCGCGCGCGGCGGCGTCGCCGAAGATCTTCTCCCCATCGTAGCGCCCGTTCTCGATGAAGATCTCGGAGATGTGCTTGCCCGAAGTCACGCTCCCGGCGAGATGGATGCCCGGGATGTTCGCCTCCAGCGTCTCGGGATCGAGCTCGGGACGGCAGGAGTGGGGGTCGAGGGCGATCCCGATGCGCCGGAACAGGTCGAAATCGGGGTGGAAGCCGGTGAGCAGGTAGACCCGATCGGCGGGCACTCGCTCGGTGCCGTCGCCCTCGGTCTCGATCGAGACGGCCTGCTCGTCGATCCCGGTCACCCGGGCGCCCCAGCGCGCGGCAATCTCGCCCGCTTTGATCCGGTTCTCGAGGTCCGGCTTGAGCCAGTATTTCACCGAGGGGCGGAGCTCCTTCCGGCGATAGACCAAGGTCACCGAAGCCCCCGCGCGGAAGCAGTTGAGTGCGTGCTCCACCGCCGAGTTCTTCCCCCCGACGATCACGATGCGGAGGCCGGAGCTCAGATGAGGCTCGTCGGCGTAGTGGGAGACCTGCGGGAGGTCCTCGCCCGGCACGCCCAGGTGGTTCGGATGATCGAAGTAGCCGGTGGCGAGGACCAGCCGGTCGCCGCGCAGCTCCTCCGGCCCGTGCCGGGTTAGGAGGCGAGCGCGAATGCCGCCGCGACCCGGCTCCGCGCCGGTGAGCTTGACGTAGGGTCGGATGCGGAGCCCCTCGGCGCGCGCCACGCCGCGATAGTACTTGAGGGCTTCTTCCCGGGTCGGCTTGGCGCCGGCGCAAACCAGCGGATGTCCCCCGATCTCGAGGCGGTCCGGTGTGGTGAAGAAGGTGAGGCCGACCGGATAGCGCACGATCGAGTTGGCAATGGCTCCCGCATCGATCACCAGCGGGTCGAGGCCCCGGCGCTTCGCCGAGATCGCGCAGGCCAGCCCGATCGGCCCGGCGCCGACGACGAGAATCTGGGGCATGGCGAAATCTAGCTATCGGGGCTATTGGCTATTAGCTATTGGCTATTGGTCAACAGCCCGACGGGTTAGGACAGTGTCCAATAGCCAATAGCCAATAGCCAATAGCCTACTTCCACTCCCGCAACGCAAACACATTCCCCTCCGAATCCTCGAAGAAAGCCATCCACAGCGTGCGGTCAGGGGCCCGATGGATGATATGGGGGCCGTCGCGGAACCGGACCCCGCGCTCCGTGAGCGTGGCGTAAGCCCGGTCGATGTCGGCGACCTCGAAGTAGAGGACGGAGCTCGGATGATCGAACTCGGCGGTCTCGGCGGCTCCCAGCATCAGCCAGACGGTGCCGCACTGGAAGAAGAGGAGGCCGGGCGCCTCGAAGAGGAAGGGGAGGCCCAGGGCCTCCTGGTAGAAGCGCTTGGCCCGGACCAGGTCGGCCGCGCGGACCGCGATCTGACCGATGGACTGAAGCAGGGGCGGGGTCATGCGGGTTGCCTCCAATCGGACAATTAGTTAGTAGGCAGGTGCTCAGCGCGACCGCGAAGGGTCGCCGGCTCCTGCAGGCGGCGGAGCAGCCCGGGCCCTAACCCGGGGCGACCGTGCGCCGGAACGCTTCGGCGCGCCCGCGGGTTAGGGCCGAAGCCTCCTGCTCTCCCGCCGCCTCCTGCACCGAGGCCAGGAGGTCCAGGAGCAGGGCCAGCCCGAGAATCCGGTCGGGGTCGCGCAACAGATTGGCGGCGCTGGTCACGTCGAGCCGCGGAACCACCTCCGCCAGCGACCCCAGGTGCTGCGCCATCGCCTCTTCCAGGTGCAGCCGGGCCGCCTCCACGTCCTGGGGCCCGGGCCCGGCCAGCATGCGCCGGATCACCCGGGCGATCTGCTCGATCCACCGCAACACCACGTCGCGCTGGGTCATGACTCCACGACGTAGGCCTCCATCGCGAAGTACTCCGCGAGGCCGAGGCGGTCGAGCGTTTCGGCGGTCTCCTGGTTGCGAGCCTCGACCCGCTGCCAGAACTCCCGCTGATCGGGACCCGGAAAGAGGGCGCGATCCTTCTGGGATTGGTGTTTGAAGATTGCCTGGATCTTGACCGCGAGCTCTTCCTGCGAGAGGGGCACCAGCCAGGTAGCATCGGTCACCGGCCATTCCTGCCAGGCGCCGCGATAGAGCCACACTTCGGGCCGCTGATCGCGCTCGGCGAGGGCCCGGTCAATCGCCTCTTTGCACATCCGATGGGTGCCGTGGGGATCGGAGAGATCGCCCGCGACGAAGATCAGCTCGGGACGGCACTCGTCCAGCAGCGCCCGCACGAGCGCCACGTCGGCGGGTCCGATCGGGTCCTTGCGGACCTGACCGGTACGATAGAAAGGGAGATTGAGGAACCGGGCCCGCTCGCGGGTGAGCCCCAGGGTTTCGAGTGCGCTCACCGCCTCGGCTTCCCGAATCATGCGCTTGATGTCTTGCACCGCGGGCGAATCCACGTCGCCGGGCGCCTTTCGGGCCAGAAAGTCGCGGACCTCATGCGCGAGCTGGCCGGCCGCCTCGCGATTCAGTCCCTGGACCGGGGCCAGCCGCTCCAGGAAATCGAGATAGCGACGCACATCGTGATCGAACACCGCGATGTTGCCGCTGGTCAGGTAAGCCACCGTGATGGCGTTCCCATTCTGGACCAGCTTGTAGAGCAGACCGCCCATCGAGATGACGTCGTCGTCGGGATGCGGGGAGAAACAGACTATCCGGCTCTTGCGGGGGAGCCTGGAGCGGCCCCGAATCTTGGCGCCGAGGGCGTTGAACACGAAGCCGTTGACCGCGCCCGGCGCGCCGAACCGCGCTACCAGGGCGGAAAGTCCATGCTCGAGGTAGTCCCGGTGGGTGAGCTTGAGAATGGCGCGCCCGATGGTGCGAGAGAGCCAGACCACCGCGCGCACCACCAGGGCATCGGTCCACTCGACCTCGTCCACCAGCCACGGCGTCGCCACCCGGGTCAGTTCCGCGGCCGCCGCAGGATCGAGATGCACGGTGACGCGGGGGTGACCTTGGAGGAAGGTAGCGGCCACGTCGGGCTCGACCGGGCCCTCCACCGCCCGCCGCACGATGGCCGCTTTGTGCTCCCCGGTGGCCAGCAGGGCGATTTCGCGCGCCTCGAGGATCGTGGCGATCCCCAGGGTGACCGCCTCGCGGGGGACGTGGCTCTCCCCGAAGAAATCAGCGGCTGCGGTGCGGCGGGTTAGGGTATCGAGGGTAACCAGCCGGGCCCGGCTCTCGGCGCCCGATCCCGGCTCGTTGAACCCGATGTGCCCGGTCTGCCCGATGCCGAGGATCTGGTAATCGATGCCGCCCGCCGCGCCGATGGCGGCCTCGTAGCGGGCGCATTCGGCGGGGACCTGGTCGCGGGGGAGATCGCCGCGCGGAAGGTGGGTGTCGCTGAGGTCGATATCGACGTGCTCGAAGAAATTCTCCCGCATGAACCGGTGGTACGAGTGAATGCTGTGCGGCCGCATGGGGTAGTACTCGTCGAGGTTGAAGGTGATGACCCCGCGGAAGCTCAGGCCCTCCTCCCGGTGCAGGCGAATGAGCTCGCGATAGACGCCGAGCGGCGTCGAGCCGGTAGCGAGGCCCAGCACGGGCCCGCGGCCGCTCGCGCGCTGTTCGCGGATGACCTCCGCCATCCGGTGGGCGACCGCGCAGGCGAGCGCCTCGGGCGATGGGTGAACCGCGACCGGGACCCGTTCCGGAGTACCCATGCGGGGAATCTAGGGGACCACGGGGCCAGGGGCCGGGGGTCAGGGACCAGGGAAACCCGGCGTTGACATATCAAAAAATATTGATATATTGGCCCTATGGTTCGTACCTCGGCCTTCGAGATCACCCGATCGGCGCGCGCGTTTCACGCGCTCTCGGATCCGATCCGGCTCCGGCTGGTCGATCTGCTCCGGGGTGGCGAGCGGTGCGTGGGTGAGCTGACCGAGGCGCTCGACGCGGGACAGAGCCGGCTGTCGTTTCACCTCGGCGTCCTGAAGGAGGTCGGCCTGGTGCTGGACCGGCGGGAAGGACGCTGGGTGTACTACCGGGTCAATCCGGAGCAGATCGCGCGGCTGGCGGGCGCGCTGACCGATTGCTGCTCGCCGGGGAAGCCCTGGCTCAAGAACGCATGTTGTTAGAGGAATCCGCCAACCGATGAAAAACAACAACAATCCACAGATTACACGGATTAGCGCGATGAACCGCGCAGTTCAATGACCGAATCAGCGTAATCCGTGTAATCTGTGGATTGCTTTTTCTGCGGTATCCACAGACCACAAGTCTAACCCTGGGAGACGAAGATGGACCCGACGATTCGGGAAGCGGTCAAAGAGAAGTACGGCCAGGCAGCCCAGCGGGTGCTCGAGGGCAAAGAGGCAGACTGCTGCGCGAGTAGTTGCTGCGGTGGGAGTGCCGATCCGATCAGCAGCAACCTCTACTCGCAGGCGGAGACGGCGCTGGTCCCCGAGGGGGCGGTGTTGGCATCACTCGGCTGCGGCAATCCCACCGCGCTCGCCGAGCTCAAGGAAGGGGAGACCGTGCTCGATCTGGGCAGCGGCGGTGGGATCGATGTCCTGCTCTCGGCGCAGCGAGTCGGTCCCACCGGGAAAGCCTACGGGATCGACATGACCGACGAGATGCTGGAGTTGGCGCGCGAGAACCAGCGGAGGGCCGGGCTCGCCAACGTCGAGTTTCTCAAGGGCGAGATCGAGGACATGCCGCTCCCGGACGCTTCGGTGGACGTCATCATCTCCAA
The DNA here is from genome assembly GCA_052389555.1 of Gemmatimonadales bacterium. Taxonomy (GTDB): domain Bacteria; phylum Gemmatimonadota; class Gemmatimonadetes; order Gemmatimonadales; family GWC2-71-9; genus JABFSM01. The sequence continues at coordinate 25,240 of JBQTHV010000172.1, forward strand.
TTGTGTCATCAATCTTTCGGCCGATAAGTGCAAGGTCATTCACGAAGCCTTCCGGGTGCTCAAGCCGGGCGGGCGGTTCGTGGTATCGGACGTGGTGGTGCACGGCGAAGTGCCGCCGGCAGTGCGCCGGAGCATGGAGCTCTGGATCGGCTGTGTGGCGGGCGCACTCGAGGAGCAGGAGTTCAAGGATCTCCTGACCTCGACGGGATTCATCGAGGTCTCGATCGAGCCGACCCGGATCTACCGGGTGGACGACGCCCGGGCCTTCCTCGAAGGAGCCGGCCTCGATACCGACGTCGTCGCGACGGCGATCGAGGGCCGGTTCATGGGCGCGTTCGTGCGAGGGCGCAAGCCGCTCCAGTGACCACCGTTCTCTTCGCCTGCGTGCACAACGCCGGGCGATCTCAGATGGCAGCGGCGTTCTTCGACCAGCTCGCCGATCCGGCGCGGGCGCAGGCGATTTCTGCAGGCACCGCGCCGGGTGAGCGGGTGCACGCGGTCGTGGTCACCGCGATGAAGGAATCCGGCATCGATCTCTCCGCGGCCAGGCCTCGGTTGCTCACCGACGACCTGGCCCGCCAAGCCCAGGTCTTGGTCACGATGGGCTGCGGCGACGAGTGTCCGGTGGTTCCGGGAGTCGTGCCGGTGGACTGGCCGCTCGAGGATCCCAGCGGAAAGGGGCTCGACCAAGTGCGAGTGATTCGCGACGAGATTCGCGCGCGGGTGCTTGCACTGATCCAGGAGCGCGGCTGGAGTCGGTAGCTTTGCGATCCACTATGCGAGATTCCGCACGCGGTACCCCAGCGTGCGATCCCGGTTGAACTTCCCCTTCCGGCACACGATCTGCCCTCCCGCTTCGCGGTAGCTGTGTTCTCGTGCTGCATGTCGGTGCAGCTGGGCCTCATCGCGGGCGACCATTGGGCATTCGATCGAAGAGCCTCGTCTTCCGCGAGAACCGGTTGCTCGGCGCTCGGCCCTCGGCCCCTCCCTTCGATGACGAACCCGCCCCTCCGGAACTGAGATATGTACGACATTGTCGTACATATCGCCTAGCCGAAAGGGGCTCCATCGCTCGTTCGGCTCCAGCTCCGGGCGCGGGTTAGCGCGTCCGGCGGCGTGGGGGCCAGGGGTCAGAGTACGTGAAACAAGGCTATTCTTACCCGCTGAAAGCCAAGTCTCACGTACTCTGACGCCTTGCGACGGGAATGAAATCCGACAACCTGAGCGGCGCCGCGATCATGGTCGTGGCGGTTGGGTCCTTCGCGCTCATGGATGCCTGTCTCAAGGTCCTCTCGCCGCATTACGGGGCCATGCAAGTCGCGACTGTGCGAGGGCTGGCCACTCTCCCAGTGGCGGTGGTCTGGGCCGCCGTGCAGGGTGGACTGGACCAGCTTTGGCGCGTGCGGTTCGGACTCCACGCCGTGCGGGGCGTGCTTGGCATCGTGAGTCTGGCCACCTTCGCGTATGCGCTGCGAAGCCTGCCTTTGTCCGAAGCCTACGCGATCTTCTTCGTGGCTCCCCTCCTGATCACGGCCTTCGCGGCCCCGCTGCTCGGGGAGCGGGTCGGAAGACGGCGCTGGATCGCGATCGCGATCGGATTCGCGGGAGCCTTGATCGTCCTCCGGCCCACCGGCACGGGCGCGTTCACCGTTGCGGGGCTGGCCGTGCTGGTCTGCGCGACGGGCTATGCCTTCTCAGCCATCACCGTACGCGTGTTAGGGCGCACCGACAGCACGCCCAGCATGGTGTTCTGGGTGATGGCGATGGTTGCTGCCGGCGCCGGGGCGATGGCCCTGCCCGGGTGGCGACCGATCCAATCGGTTCACTGGCCGGTCATCGGCGGGATTGCGATCGCCGGCTCGGTGGGCCAGTGGGCCTTGACGGAGGCCTTCCGCCGGGGCCAGGCGTCGTTCATTGCGCCCTTCGAGTACACCGCGCTGGTGTGGGGGCTCGGGCTTGACTGGGCCTTGTGGCGTACCCTGCCGGCGGCCATCACCGTGGTGGGCGCGGGGGTCATCGTCACCAGCGGCGTGTACCTGGTTCGTCACGAGCCGGTGCACGCCGAGGCGGAGCATCCCTGATGCGGCTGGCCGACCTGGTGGCGATGTCCACCGCGGTCCGGGCGACCGCGAGCCGGCTCGAGAAGATCGGCCTCCTGGCTGGACTCCTAACCCGCCTCGATCCGCCCGAGGCCGCCATCGCTGTGGGGTTTCTCATCGGTTGGCCGCGGCAGGGTCGCCTGGGGGTTGGCTGGGCGACCGTGGCCTCCACCCGGCCGGGCCCGGCGGGAGCGGCCGGGCTCTCGCTCCTCGAGGTGGATGCCGTGTTCGCGCGCATGAAGTCGGTGCGGGGCGCTCACTCCGCGACGGAACGCCGCCGGCTTCTGGAGGAGCTCCTGGCTCGGGCCACCGCGGCCGAGCAGGAGTTCCTGGTGGCGCTGCTCCTCGGCGAGGTGCGGCAGGGCGCGCTGGAGGGGGTCATGCTCGAGGCGGTAGCCCGCGCCGCCGGCCTGCCAAGCGAGCGGGTTAGGCGGGCGGTGATGCTTGCGGGCGATCTCGGGGCGGTCGCCGAAACGCTCCTCAGCCGGGGCGGAGCGGGGCTCGCCTCCTCCGCGATCGAGCTGTTCCGGCCGGTGCAGCCGATGCTGGCCGACTCGGCCGGATCGGTCGCGGAGGCGCTCAGCGGGTTAGGGCGGGCGGTGCTCGAGTGGAAGCTGGATGGGGCGCGGATTCAGGTCCACCGCCGGGAAGACCGGGTTGCAGTGTACTCCCGGAGCCTCAACGAGGTGACCGGAGCAGTTCCGGAGGTGGTCGAGACGGTGCTGGCGCTCGGAGTTCGGGAGATCGTGCTGGACGGCGAGGTGATCGCCCTCGACGCGACCGGGAAGCCGCTGCCGTTCCAGGAGACCATGCGCCGGTTCGGCCGCAAGCTCGAGGTCGAGCGGCTGCGCGGCGCGCTCCCGCTCACGGCGTTCTTCTTCGACGTGCTGCGCCTCGACGGCGAGGACTTGCTCGACGCGGCGCTCAGCGAGCGGCTCGAGCGGCTCGATGCGGTGCTGCCGCCCGGGTTCCGGGTCCCGCGACTCGTGACGGACGAGGTCGCCCAGGCAGAGCGTTTCTTCGCCGAGACGGTGGCTCGCGGCCATGAGGGGGTCATGGCCAAGTCGCCCTCGGCGCCCTACGCAGCGGGGAAGCGCGGGTCGGCGTGGATCAAGGTGAAGACGCCGCGCACACTCGATCTCGTGGTGCTGGCTGCCGAGTGGGGATCGGGCCGCCGGCAGGGTTGGCTGAGCAATCTGCACCTCGGGGCCCGCGATCCCGCCACGGGCGGCTTCGTGATGCTCGGCAAGACGTTCAAGGGGATGACCGACGAGATGCTCGAGTGGCAGACCCGCGAGCTGCTGGCCCGGGAGACCAGGCGCGAGGGTCATGTCGTATCTGTACGGCCGGAGCTGGTGGTGGAGGTGGCCTTCAACGAGGTGCAGCGGAGCTCGCAGTATCCCGGCGGGGTAACGCTGCGGTTCGCGCGGATCAAGGGGTATCGGCCCGACAAGCGGCCCGACGAAGCCGACACAATCGACGCGGTCCGGGGCTTCCTGACCTAGTCAGTCCGGCAACTGCTCGAACGGCAAATTGCCGATCCGGTAGCTCCCCCAGTCGCGGTAGTCGAAGTGCCACCACTCCTGCGGATACACCGTGAGCCCCTCGGCTTCCATAACCCGCCGGAGCAGGTCGCGGTGCCAGCGTTGCCGGGAGGTTCCTCCGGGGTAATCAGGATAGGATCGATGAGAAAACTCGTCGTATCCCCCGGGCATTTCGACCGGCTGCCCGGTCCTCCGGTCGTAGAGAGTCAGGTCTACCGCAGAGCCACGGTTGTGGCGAGAGCCGCCGGCGGGATCGGCCACGAAGTCGTGCTGGGCCGGAGGGGTCGCGTCCCAGAAGATCTTGGTGACGTACCAGGGCCGGTAGGCGTCGTGGATCAAGAGCCCGTATCCTAACCCGCGGAGCTTCCGGTGGGCTCGCACCAGAGCCTCGGCGGCGGGCCGCTGGAGGAAGGCCCGGGCCTGAGAGTACACTGGGACGCCGAGAAAGTTGCGGCTCGTGGCGTAGCGGATGTCGAGCCGGATGGTGGAGTCGAGGCGCACCAGCTCCACGAGGTCGGTTGCGCGAAACTCGCCGGACTCGGCCGGTGGGGTTGCGGCCATGGCCTCGCCGCGAAGCTCCTTGACCGGCTGCACCGGCACGATGCGGAACCCGGTCTCGTCGCCGAATGGCCGGCGCCGCCAGATCGAGTCGTTGACCGCCACGGCCGGCGCCACGCCCGGTGCGCCCGTCCGAAAGCGGAACACCTGGCCGGCTCCGCGGAAGCGATCCGGACCGTCCGGCGTCAGGGTGACTTCAGTGGCGGAATCGAACCGAGCGAGGAGTGCCCCGTTCCGCTCGAGCACCATAACCCGCGTGACCGAGTCGCTCCCGTATTCGCCGATGAGCCCCCGCCACCCGGCCGGTGGCTCGGCTGGCGGAGCTTGGGCGGGCGGCCGGCAGGCGAGGCAGAGAGCGGCCAGGCTGAAGAGACGGACTGACGGACAGCCGGACCGACGGACAGATGGGGGCGCGCAGAAGGGGGTCCTCTGAGGGCGCTTCCAGCGCCGCCGACCTTTCCCGTTCCGATGATCTGGCCCGGTGCGGCGCTGCTTGCGCCCGAAGAGGACCCCCTTCAAGCGAGCCCTATCGTTACCGCCCAACCGCCCAACCGCCCAACCGCCTGTTATGGTTTCGGCCGGGCCCGGAATTTCTCGTACAGCTCGGTGTGCCGGTCGTCCCAGGGCTGCAATTCGCCCCTGATGAACACGTGCTTCACCTGGGTTCGCACATCGAGCGGATCCCCGGTGGTCACGAACAGATTGGCAGTCTTGCCGTTCTCGATGCTGCCCAGGCGGTCCGCCACCCCCCAGATCTTCGCCGGGTTAATCGTGATGGACCGGAGCGCCTCTTCGGGATCGAGCCCGTACGCCGCGGCCAGCGCGGCGTTGTACGGCAGGTTCCGGGCATCGCCGTTGCCGCCGTCGGCGGTCTGGAAGGCGATCAGCACGCCCGCTCTCGCCAGCACACCCGGGTTCGCGTAGACCGCATCGTACGGGTCTTCACCCTGAGGGGTCTGGGTGGTGGGTCCAACGATCACCGGAATCTTTCGCGCCGCCAGTGTATCGGCCAGCTTCCAGGCGTCTTCCGCCCCTCGCAGCACCACTCTCAACTTGAACGTGTCCGCCAGGGCGAGCACGCCCCGAATCTGCTGCTCGGTGGACACGTCGAAAACCACCGGCATCTCGCCCCGGAGCGCCGGGCCGAGCGCAGCGTAGGCGAGATTGGTCTGTGCCGGGTTAGGGCGCTCGCTGTAGGCCTTGGCGTTGCGCAGATACGAGTAGAGTGCCTGCACCTGGCGGTTCTGCGCCTCCCCGTTCTGCTGCTGGCCGCCGAACCTGCCGCCGCCGCCCCCAAAGCGTCCCCCGCCACCGCCGATCCGCGGATAGGTCATCACCATGGCGGCCTGGCCGCTCTCCGCCATTTCGTACGGCGTCCAGCCTGCCATGTCGATGAGCGCGGCCGTTCCCTGCACCAGTCCGCCCTCGGCCGAGGTGACCACCGTGGTCACCCCGTTCGCGCGGGTTATGCCGATGTGCTCCGAATGGGGGTTGACGGCGGTCAGCACGTCATTCTGCGGATTGAAATCACCGAGCTCCCGGGTGTCCTGTCCGCCCGGCACCGAGCCGATCTCGACCAGGCCGAGCCGGGTCCCCGAATCGATCAGACCGGGATAGACGAACATCCCGGCCGCGTCGATCACCTTCGCGTCTGAAGGGATCGCGATACCGGTCCCGACTGCGGCGATCCTGCCGTCGCGGATGATCACGGTGCCGTTCGCGATCCGGGTACCGACCACCGGCACGATGGTGGCGTTGGTGATTGCATACGTCGTGGCTCGGCGCTCGGTGCTCGGTGCTCGGCGCTCGGCACTCGGCGCTTGTGCCGCGAGGGGCGCCGCGAGGGCGCTCGTCAGTACACTCCCAAGGAGAAGTCGGTTCATGGGGCACCGTCACTGGTCGTGGCGCGGGGACGCTGTTTGAGCTGCTCGATCAGGTGCTCCAGCGTCGGCGCCGTGTTGCGGTCGAAGAACACGCGTCCGTCGATCAGGGTCATCTCGACCCGGCTCGCCGGCGCGAAGGGATGGCCGTTGAACACCGCGAGGTCGGCATCCTTCCCGACATCGATCGAGCCGGTCATCTTGTCGATGCCGAGCTGGATCGCCGCGTTCAGCGTGATCATGCGGATCGCGGTCTCCTCCGACGCCCCGCCGTACTTCATGGCCTTGGCGGCCTCCTGGTACAGCCGGCGGGCCCGCTCATCCGAGTCCGAGTTGATCGTCACGATCACCCCGCGCTCCGCCATGAGGGCGGCGTTGTGGGGAATCGCATCGTACGCCTCGAGCTTGTAGGCCCAGTTGTCGGCAAAGGTCGACCCGCCAGTCCCGGCCGCCGCGATCTCGTCGGCGATCTTGTAGCCCTCCAGCACGTGCTGGAGACTCGCGAGCCGGAATCCGAAATCCTTGGCGACCCGGAGAATCATCAGGATCTCGTCCGATCGGTACGAATGCGCATGGACCAGCCGCTTGCCCTCGAGCACCTCCACCAGGGCGTCGAGCTGGAGATCGCGCGCCGGGGGAATCGGCTCCGGCTGCCCGCGTTTCCAGGCGCGCTTCGCGGTGTCGTAGGTCTTCCATTCCGCCTGGTATTCCCGGGCCCGCGTGAAGGCATCGCGCAGCACCTCTTCCTGTCCCATGCGGGTGCGGGGATAGCGTTGAGTCTGGCCCGGTAAGACGCTGCGGTTGGTCTGCCGCACGTTCTCGCCGAGCGCGAACTTGATCCCGGGCGGCGCTCCGGTGAAGAGCATCGAATCCACCGGCAGGCCCCAGCGGAGCTTGACCACCGCGTTCTGGCCGCCGATCGTGTTGGCCGAGCCGTGCAGAATGTTGAGCGCGGTCACCCCGCCGGCCAGCGAGCGGAACAGGCCGATCGCATCTTCCCGCAGCACGTCCTGGATCCGCACCTGCGCCGTGATCGAGCGGCTCCCCTCGTTGATCCCCTCCGACGCACTGTGGGAGTGGGCGTCGATGATCCCGGGCATGACGTACTTCCCGGCGCCGTCGATCACCTGCGCTCCGGCGGGCACCGTCACGGAAGCTCCTACCGCGGCGATCTTGCCGTTCCTGATCAGCACGGTGCCGCGCTCGATGGTACCGTGACTCGCGGTCAGAATGGTGGCGTTGGTGATGGCGACCAGCGTGCCCGCGGGAGGAATGGGGACACTCAATGCCGGCTGGGCTACGGTTTGCGGCTGATTGGCCTGGCCCTGTCCGTAGGCGGGAGCGGCCAGCGCGAAGATGGCGCCGATGCCGAGGATTCGTCTGGCCGCCTGACCGTCCGACCGTCTGTCCGTCTTCATCATGGCCTCCGCTGCGCCGTGAAGGTAGCGCTCCCGAAGTTGCCGAGGTCAGCGGTTCCCGTCATCTGGTCGGCGGTTACCTCGCCCCGATAGTTGATCGTGAAGCTCTGGTTGCCGACCTGCATGGTCATGCTCCAGGTAACATTCCGGCCGGAAACCTGGCCATCGCTGATCTCACTTGATCCCATCATGCTGGTCATGGTTCCGGAGAACGTGCGGCCGCTCTGGGAGACGGTCATGGTGATCTCCATCGGTCCCTGCGGCGAATTCATCGTCATTGCCCAGGTTCCGCCGAGCTGAGCGGGCGCGCCGCCGTTGTTGCTCCCTCCGGCGGCGCGGGCCGGTGGTGGCGGGGCGACTTCGTACCGGATTCCATCGACGAACACCGCGCTCACCCGCGCGGAGTCGGTGAGGAGATCGCCGCTCGACACGACGAGATTGGCGATCTTGCCGGGCTCGATACTGCCCAACATCTCGCGGGCGCCGGCCAACTCGGCGGGCCGAATGGTGAGGGCTTCGAGTGCCACCGAGGCAGGCAGACCGGCCGCGATGGCCTTGCGCACGTTGGGGAGGAAATCGCGCGAGCCGCCGGAGGCCAGCGCGAAGCGAACCCCGGCACGATGGAGCGCTGCGGCGTTTCCCTCGATGAGGTTCTGCACCTCGCGGGTGGCGGCCGCGCTGTCGCCCGGTGGGCGGCGCTGGCTCAGCCGATAGGACCAGCGAGTGACCTGAGCCGGCTGGGGGAAGTTGACCGACACCACGACCGGCTTGCCGGTCAGGGCATCGAGCGCCAGCCAGCCTTCGGTGGCGCCGACCACTAGCGCCTTGAGGTTGAACTCACCCGTCAGCCGCAGGGCGCGGCGGATCTCGTTCTCGTTGTTGGCCTCGATGAACGCCGGCAGCTCGCCCCGCACGACCGGCACCAGCGCTTCGACCTTGGCGTCGTGCTCGGGACGCGGCACGCCGCGCGGGTTGGCCCGGTAGCGGTCGAGCAGGTGGGCGTGATGCTGCGCGTCGTAGAGCGACTGGCGCTGGTAGGCGATCACCCCCAACAGGCTGCCGGGGTAGTCTCCTCCTACGCCCTGGTAGCCGATGTGCATCGCGACCGGCGCCCGCAATACGGCGCCCGCATCCGCGCTGTCCCGCAGGGGAATCAACGCCGAACTGCCCCGGAACAGTCCTCGCGATGGGGAGACCAGGATCGCTGTGATGCCCAGATCGCGGAGCGGCTTGATCTCGGCGGGTGGGATGTTGAGCTCTTTTACGGCCTCCCGTTCCGGCTCGAGGCCGCGGGGACCGCGCTGGGCCGCTGCCGCCGCTTGACCGCCGCCGCCGCCCCCTCCAGGGCCTCCGCCGCCGGCAGCCGGCGCGGGAAGTCCGAGCGAAGAAGTAAGATCGATAAAGCCGGGAGTCACTGTCTTGCCGCGCAAGTCGAGCACCCGGGCGTCGGGCGGTACCGTGACCGACGGGCCGACCACCTCGATCAGACCTTTGCGAATGATGATGGTGCCTTGTTCGATGACGCCGCCGGTGACCGTTTGAATCCGGGCGTTGGTCAGCGCCCAGGTGTCCGGTTGTGCCGCGGCAGACTGCAGGGGGGCCAACGAGATGGCTGCAAGCGCCAGCGCGCCGGCAGCCCGGGAGGGACGCATTTCCAGCCTCCGGACCGGTGTCGAGTTGAAGCAGGACCCCGTCGAGCGGGGCCCGAGAATCTACGTCGGACGGTAAATTACGCGCTATTGCCGAATCAGGTTGAGATGCAGGGGACCGGGGCCAGGGGCCGGGGACCAGGGATGGAAGTGCAAGTCTTCGGGGTCCGGAAGAGTCCCGCAACCCGCGCGGCACTTCGGTTCTTCGCTGAGCGGCGGATCAAGGTGCACTTCGTGGATCTGGCCGAGCGGCCGGCCTCTCGTGGCGAGCTGACCCGATTCGCGCAGAAGCTCGGAGTGCCTGCATTGATCGATCGGGAGTCGCGGCGCTTCGCCGAGCTCGGCCTCAATGCGGCGGGCTATTCCGAGGAGCGCTGGCTCGAGCGCCTGGTGGAGGAACCGCTACTCCTCAGGATGCCGCTGGTGCGGCGGCAGCAGCAGCTCACGGTCGGACCGGCGGAGGCAACCTGGAAGGAATGGGTGAGCGGTGAGCGGTGAGAGGTGAGAGGTGAGAGGGAGCCGCGTCAACAGTCGACCATCACGGGGACGGCGTAGTGTGAAGCGAGTACGCTGGAGTGGATTGCTGTTGGCGGGCCTCTTACCGGCCGTCCTGCCGTCCGGCCGTCCCGCCGTCCTGTTTCCGGCCATCCAGCCGTCTAGCCGTCCAGCCGTCCAAGCTCCGCCCGGGACCGACATCTATCTCGTCCCGCTGGCGCGGCGGGGAGCCGAGCTCAGGGCGGGGACGCCGGTCAACCTCACCGCGCGCGCGGGTTATGATAACCAGCCGTCTTTTTCACCCGATGGGCGGAGTCTGTACTACACCTCGGCCCGGGAGGGTCAGACTGATATCGTCCGGTACGATCTCGATTCCCGCCGAACCACGCAGGTACTCTCGACCTCTGAGAGCGAATACTCGCCCACCGTAATGCCGGACGGGCAACATCTCTCCGTGGTTCGGGTGGAGCGGGATTCGACCCAGCGACTCTGGCAGTTTACCCTCGCGGGCACGGCGCCCAAGCCCGTGCTCGAGGCCGTCAAACCGGTCGGATACCACGCATGGCTCAACGCCGATACGGTCTTTGTGTTCGTGCTGGGAACCCCCGCGACGTTGCAGCGGGCCGATGTGCGCATCGGAACCGCAATCGTGGTTGCGCGCGACATCGGTCGCGGTCTGGCAAAGATTCCGGGCCGGCATGCGGTCAGTTACGTCCAGCGGGATTCGGCCGGCGGGGCGATCCACGAGCTCGATCCCGTCTCGGGACGAAGTGGCAAGCTCGCACCGCTGCCCGAGAGGAACGAGTTCTTCGGGTGGACTCCCGCCGGCGAGCTTCTCTCGGCGAGCGGCAACGCGTTGCTCTGGTGGCGGTCCGACCGCGGTGGATGGAACGTGGTCACCCGATTCACCGAACCCGGGCTCCAGCGCATCAGCCGGATTGCGGTGAGCCCGCGGGGAGATTTCCTGGCGCTGGTGGGGGAAGACAATTCTCGGCCACCGGGCAACCCTTGACGCTTAGCCCCGATGCTCGGTAGCATCCGCCGCCCCTGTTGGACTGTCTCGAGGAGGAGCTATCCGGTTCCGACCATTTCGCGCCTGGCGACCAAAGCCCTCGATCGTTCCGCGCGTCGCATGCCCGCCCTATGATGTGGTAACCCGCGCTGAGGCGCTGGCGCTGGCGGCGGGCAATCCCCTGAGCTTCCTCCACGTGGTGCGCTCCGACATCGACCTGCCCGAATCGGTCGACCCGCACGATGCCCGCGTCTATGCCAAGGCGAAGGACAGCTTCGCTTTCCTGATGCGGGATGGGTTCGTGGAAGAGGGGTCCCCGTCGGTGTTTCTCTACGAAATCACGCTGGAGGGCCGCACCCAGCTCGGGGTGGTGGGCTGTGTGCACGTGGACGAGTACGAAAGCGGGGTCATCCGCAAGCATGAGGCAACCCGGAGCGACAAGGAGGATGACCGGACCCGCCACATCCTGACCCTGGGCGCCCACGCCGAGCCGGTGCTGCTGGCGCATCAGCCGACGCCGTACCTAACCCGGCTCAACCAGGCGACCCTCGAGACGGAGTCGCTCTTCGACTACACGACCGCCGGGGTGCGGCATCGCGGCTGGAAGGTGGCCGACCCGGTGGCGTACGCCGATGGATTTCGCCGGGTGCCGGCCGCCTACATTGCGGACGGCCATCACCGGAGCGCGGGGGCGTGGCGGGCTGCGGCGGAGCGAAAGGCTCATAACCCGCGCCACTCCGGCGCGGAGGAATACAATTGGTTTCTGGCGGTGCTGTTCCCGGCCACCCAGCTCCGGATTCTTCCCTATCATCGCGTCGTGCGGGATCTGGCCGGGTTGACTCCCGAAGGGTTCCTGTCGCAATTGCTGGAGGTTGGCCAGGTCGAACCGACGGACCGGCCGGAGCCCGAGCGTACCGGCTCGTTCGGGGTTCTGGTAGGCAACCGCTGGTTCCGGCTGACCCTGCCGGGTGAGAGTGTTGCCACGCTCGATCCGCTGCGGGCGCTCGACGCGGCACTGCTCCAGGCCCGGATCCTCGAGCCGATCCTCAAGATCGGTGACCTGCGCACCGACGTCCGCGTCGGATTCGTAGGGGGGCTCCGCGGGATTGCCGAGCTGGAGCGTCTGGTCGGCTCCGGCGAGATGGCGGCCGGGTTCGCCCTGCATCCGGTCTCCATGGACCAGCTCATGCGATTCGCGGACGGGGGCCTCACGATGCCGCCAAAATCAACCTGGCTCGAGCCCAAACTGCAGAGCGGGCTGTTCGTTCACTTGCTGGACTGACGGCCGGGAGCTCCGGGGTGACGAACGTGCTGGTGGCCGACAAATTCGAAACCGTCGGGGTGGACGGCCTGAAAGACCTGGGCTGCGACGTCGTGGTGCGTCCGGATGTCAAGGCGGATGCGCTCGGGGCGCTGGTGAAGGAAGTGAATCCCAGGATTCTGATCGTCCGCAGCACGAAGGTCCTGGAGCCGGCGCTCGCCGCGGGGCCTGCCCTCTCCCTCGTGATCCGGGCCGGGGCCGGCATCGACAACATCGATGTGGCGGCGGCGTCACGGCTCGGCATCTTCGTCTCGAACTGTCCCGGCAAAAACTCCATCGCGGTGGCCGAGCTGGTGATGGGTCACCTGATCGCGCTGGACCGGCGGATCCCTGACCAGGTGGTGGACTTGCGGAACGGACGTTGGCGGAGGGGCGAGTACAGTCAGTCCCGCGGGCTCTTCGGCCGCACCCTCGGCATTGTCGGGTTAGGGCAGATCGGCCGGGAAGTCTCGCGCCGGGCCCAGGGATTCGGGATGCATGTGGTGGGCTGGTCGCGCAATCTCACCGACGAGGAAGCGGATCGACTGAACGTTGGCTATTGCCAAACGCCGCTCGAGGTCGCCCGTCTCTCCGACGCGGTGTCGGTCCACGTCGCCGGCACCGGCGAAACGCGACACCTGGTGAATCAGGAGTTCCTGGCCGCGATGAGGCCGCGCGCCTATCTCATCAACGCGTCGCGCGGGAGCGTGGTCGATGAGGAGGCGCTGACCCGCGCGATCCGGGAGCGGGGCATCCGGGTCGCGCTCGATGTCTATCAGCATGAGCCGGGGGCGTCCGAGGCTGACTTCCGCCCCGCGATCCTTTCGGAATCGGTGGTCTATGGGACCCATCATGTCGGCGCGTCCACCGAGCAGGCCCAGGTGGCCATTGCCCACGAGGTGATCCGCATCGTGGACGCGTTTCTCTCGACCGGCCGGGCGCCGCACTGCGTCAACCGGCTGGCCAAGAGCACCGCGACCCACATGGTGTCGGTGCGGCATCACAACCGGCCCGGGGTGCTGGCCCACGTGTTCCGGGTCCTGTCCGAGGCCGGTATCAACGTGGAGGAGGTGGAGAACATCGCCTACCATGGCGCCCAGGCGGCGGCAGCCCGGATCCACATTTCCTCGCGCCCCAGCGAGCAGGTCTTTCAGGAGATTCGCGACGGGAATCGGGACATCATCAGCGTGGATGTGACGGCGATTGAGTAGGCTATTGGCTCTTGGCTATTGGCTATTGGTCTTGTCGTGGAGCGGGCAGGAGCCATAGCCGAGGTTCCCACCCGTTCGCGGGACAACCAATAGCCAATAGCCAACAGCCAATAGCCAAGGAACCCAATGACGACTGATCGCATTCATAATTTCAACGCGGGCCCCGGCGTGCTTCCGGAGCCGGTCCTGCATCAGGCGCAGCGGGACCTCTGGAACATCGCCGGCACCGGAATCGGGATCGCCGAGCACAGCCATCGCGGCAAACTCTTCGAGCGGATCATTGCGGAAGCGGAAGCGGAAGCCCGGGAGCTGGCGGGGATTCCCGATGAATACCACGTGCTGTTCATCCAGGGTGGCGCGACGCTGCAGTTCGCGATGATCCCGATGAACCTGCTCCCGCCGGACGGGACCGCAGACTATCTGGTTACCGGCACCTGGGCGCAGAAGGCGCTCGCGGAGGCGAAGAAGTTCGGCCAGACCCATGTCGCGCTCGACGGGGCTCCCGGGGGATTCACCCGGATTCCTCCGGCGGCGGAGATTCGCTATTCGCCGGCGCCCGCCTATGTCCACTTCACCACCAACAACACGATCTACGGTACCCAGTGGAAGGGCGAGCCACCGGTCCCCGGGGTTGTGCCGCTCGTGGCTGATGCGTCGAGCGACATCTTCAGCCGCCCGATCGACGTCACGAAGTACGGCCTGATCTACGCGGGGGCGCAGAAGAACCTCGGCCCGGCCGGCATCACCATGGTGATCATTCGGAACGATCTGGTGGACGGCGGCCCGACGAGTCTCGCGACCCTGCTCCAGTACCGGACCTACGTCAAGGAGCATTCGCTCCATAACACGCCGCCGACCTTCGCCATCTATATGGTCGGCTTGGTGCTCAAGTGGATCCGGGCAAACGGCGGACTGGCGGGCATGGCGGAGCGGAATGAGGCGAAGGCGAAGTTGCTCTACGACTTTCTCGAGGGCAGCGAGCTCTTTCGTGGGACGGTCGACGCGGGCAGCCGCTCCCTCATGAACGTCTGCTTCCGCTCGCCGTCCGAAGAGCTCGACGCGCGGTTCGTGTCCGAAGCGGCGCACCGCGGGTTCGAAGGGCTTCGAGGCCACCGCGCCTTGGGCGGCATGCGGGCAAGTCTGTACAACGCGTGCTCCCTGGCGAGTGTCGCCGCGCTGGTGGCGTTCATGCAGGAGTTCGAGCGGGCCCATCGGGGTGCCGCCGCGGTGACGAGTGAGCGGTGAGCTGCCCACCCCGATCGTTGCGACCGCCTGGCTCGCGGCCCACCTCGGCGAGCCCGATCTCGTGGTGGTCGATGCCTCGTGGTACTTGCCGGCCATGCAGCGGGACGCCCGCGCGGAGCACCTCGCCGGCCACATTCCCGGCGCCGTCTTCTGGGACCTCGATGCGCTGAGCGACCAGCACACCGCACTCCCTCATATGTTGCCGGACCCGGACACCCTGGCCCGCTCGATCGGCGGGTTAGGCATGGGCTCGGGCGACCGGGTGGTGGTCTACGATGGGTCCGGCGCGAATCTCAGCGCCGCCCGGGTCTGGTGGACCTTGCGGGTTGCCGGCCACGATGCGGTGACGGTACTGGACGGTGGGCTGGTCCGGTGGCGAGCCGAAGGACGCCCGCTGGAGTCCGGCCCGGTAGAGCGGCAGCCGGCCCGGTTCCGGGTGCGGTGGCGGCCCGAGCTGGTCCGCTCGCTTTCCGAAGTGCGCGAGGCGATCGAAACCGGCACGATCCTGGTGGTTGACGCACGCTCGCGAGGCCGGTTTGCCGGAACCGAGCCCGAGCCGAGGCCGGGACTCCGCGGGGGTCACCTGCCGGGCGCCCGCAACCTCCCGTTCGCCGAGCTCGTGGACGCCGGGGGACGCCTGCTGAGCAAGGAAGAGTTGGCGAAACGTTTCACCGAGGCGGGGGTGGACCTCTCGCGGCCGATCGTGACGTCCTGCGGCTCCGGCGTAACGGCCTGTGCACTCGCGCTCGGTCTCCATGTGCTCGGCCACCGGGACTACGCGGTGTACGACGGGTCGTGGAGCGAGTGGGGCAGAGTGGGGGGGCCGCCGATTGAGTAGGCGATGAGCTATCAGCTATCAGCTATCAGCTATCAGCTTGTTCTTCGAACCGCCGGGTTCTAAGACGACGCCGTGATCCAGCGGATAGGTCTGTTCGCTGATAGCTGATAGCTGATAGCTCGTAGCTGATAGCTTAGATTCTCCACCATGGACGAGCTCCCCGTCGCTCTCGCCGCCACCGACCGCCCGCTGCCACTCCGGCTGGTGCCGGTGGAGGATGACCGGGCTCCCGACGGTATGGCGTGCATCGGGTCCTTTCTCGGTCCCAAGCTGGTAGCGCGGTGCGTAGTGCCGCCCGATGCGGCCGCGTTTCTACTCGAGCGGGGACTCTTTTCCCAGCCGGTGCGCCTCGCCCTCGCCGCTCGGGAAGAGCCGCCCGGTCTGCAGTGCCGGCTTTTCGCGCTGGTGGAAATCCCTCGCGATTTCTTTGCCGGGCTCGAGGAAGAAGAGGCATCACCCTGGGCCGCGAGCGTGCCCGGGACCGCTTACGATCGCATGATGGCGGGAGAAGATCGCGGGAGCCTCGCCGACTTGCCGGACAACGCTGAAGGCAGCGACACCGCAAGTGAGGAGCATCGTCAGGCGGCGGTCTTTCTCGGCCAGATCGTCCGGTTTCAGAAGGACCGGCGCCATCCCGGCGACCTCGCCCTCGAGACCATGGACGTGCTGCGCACCATTGTGCAGGGTGACGTGAGCGAAGTGGTCGACAAGGTTTTGGAAGACCTGCTGGGCCGCGGCGATGTCGGCCCCCCTGCCGAGTGACCCGGTCGTGACCGCCGTCGGGGAGCGCGCGGTGGCGGGCGAGCCGATCCGGATGGATCGGGGCGCCCTTCGCGTTCCTAACACGCCGATCATCGCCTTTATCGAGGGAGACGGGACCGGCCCCGACATCTGGGGGGCCGCCCGGCGGGTCCTGGAAGCGGCGGTGGAGCGGGCCTACGGCGGTGCGCGCCGGATTGCCTGGCGCGAAGTGCTCGCGGGCGAGAAGGCCCAGCGGCTCACCGGCGAGTGGCTGCCGCCGGCGACGCTCGACACCATCCGGGAATGCCTCGTCGCGATCAAGGGACCGCTCACCACGCCGGTGGGCGGCGGGATCCGCTCGCTCAACGTGGCGCTCCGCCAGCAGCTCGACCTCTACGCGTGCGTGCGTCCGGTGCGCTGGTTCGAGGGCGTGCCCTCGCCGGTCAAGGACCCCGGCGCCGTCGACATGGTGATCTTCCGCGAAAACACCGAAGACATCTACGCCGGCATCGAGTATCAGGCCCGGAGCGACGCCGCCCGACGAGTGATCCGGGTCCTCACCGAGGAACTGGGTGCCCGGTCGATCCGGTTCCCCGAGAGCAGCGCGATCGGCATCAAGCCCGTCTCGGAAGACGGGTCGAAGCGCCTGGTCCGGGCCGCCATCCGGTACGCGCTGGAGCAGGGACGCCGCAGCGTCACCCTGGTCCACAAGGGCAACATCATGAAGTTCACCGAGGGTGGCTTCCGCGACTGGGGTTACCAGGTGGCTCAGGAGGAGTTCGGCGCGGCGGAGTTCGACGGCGGACCGTGGTGCCGGCTGCCGGGTGGCGTCGTGGTGACGGACGTCATCGCCGACGCGTTCCTCCAGCAGATCCTGACCCGGCCGGCCGAGTACGACGTCATCGCGACGCTGAACCTGAACGGGGATTACATCTCCGACGCCCTCGCGGCGCAGGTGGGAGGAATCGGGATCGCGCCGGGCGCCAACATCAATTACCTCACCGGCCACGCGGTCTTCGAGGCGACCCACGGCACGGCGCCCAAGTATGCCGGGCAGGACAAGGTCAACCCCGGCTCGGTGATCCTCTCCGGGGAGATGATGTTCCGGTATCTGGGCTGGAACGAAGCCGCCGATCTGATCATCCGGGGCCTAACCCGCACGATCGCGGCCCGGCAGGTCACCTACGACTTCCACCGGCTGATGGACGGTGCCACCCTGCTCAAGACCAGCGAATTCGGGGACGCCCTCATCGCCCATCTCTGACCTCCCGACACCATGCACCGCGCCTGGGGTTCCTACCCGGACACCGTTCTCACCTTTCCGGATGTGGATCTGGTCATCGATCTGCGTCGCCCCCTGTCGCCTGCCATCCGCCGCCGGCTGGCGGAGCTCGGGCTGGGCCGACCGTTCGCGGTGATCACCGCCTGCAATCCACTGGGCACCCGGCTGGAGGAGCGCGCCAACCGGCGACTCTGCGCGGTGCTGGAGCGCCAGGTGAGCGCGCGCTATCCGGGCGCTCGTCCTGCGCAGGGCGGTTCGCCCGACGGAACCCATCGGGAACCGGGATGGGCCCTGCCGATCTCTCTCGAGGAAGCCAAACGGCTGGCCGGCGGATTCCTGCAGAACGCGGTGTTCTGGTACGACGGCGAGAAGTTCCAGGTTGTGCCGGTGCACGCGCCCTTCGAGGCGCTCACACTCCCGGAAAGAGGTGAGAGGTAAAAGAGGTGAGAGGTAAAAGAGGTAAGAGGTGAGAGGTGAGAGGTGAGAGGCCCGCGGGTTAGGATCCTCTCACTGTTCACCTCTCACCTCTCACCTCTCACCTCCTCGTCGCTGCCAACGCGCCAGCCGCGAACCCGACGAGCGTCACCCACAGGAGGTCGGCCACCAGCAGGTGGAGCAGCTGGAGTGCGACCGGCGCGAGCAGCAGGAGGTCGATCAGTCCGACGCCGAGCTGGGTCGCGACCAGGGCAGGCACCAGGCGGGCGGCGGGCTGTTCGAGCGCTTCGGGCCGCTCCCGGCCCACCAGCCACACCATCACGCTCAGGTAGATCCCGGTCACAATTGCGAGCAGCGGATGCATAACCCGGAGCCGCACCAGGAGGTGCGCGGTGGGTGCGGTGTCGTCGCGCAGGCCCTGGGCCAGCGAGCTCGCGGGAAACAGGGTGTCGCCGAGGGCGGTGACCGCCCCCGTCATCGCGACAATGAGTACTGCCAGGAGACCTGCGCCGATCACCCAGGGAACGCTCCCACGGCGGGCCGCTGGCCCCGATTCGCCCCGTGCGCCCGGTTCGCCCGGTTGACGCCCGGCCCAGAACGCGGTAAGCGCGAGTGCCCCCAGGAGCAGGAAGGTGTTGAGCAGGTGCGCCGCGAGGTACCCGGCCCGGGCCAGAGAATCATTCTCACCCACCAGCTCGAACAGCACGAGCCCGGCCCCGATGAGCGCTTCGACGACCACGAAGCCGGCCGCCCAACCCGCGGCGCGCCTAACCCGGTGGCCGCCCGGAAAGAGCCGCCGGGCCCACCACCACAGGCCGAAGACCAGCAGCAGCGCGATTCCGCTCGTCGCGCGATGGACGAACTCGATGAGCGTTTCCGTCGCCGGCGCGCGGGGAACCACCTCGGCGTTGCACAGGGGCCAGTGCCGCCCGCACCCCGCGCCGCTCCCGGTAGCGCGTACGAACGCACCCCAGAGCATCACCGCCAGATTGAAAACGAGGATTCCCCAGGCGTACCGCCGGAACCGCATGCCCAACTATAGCGGCGATTCCGGCGGGGTCCTAGTCGCGAATGCGGGCCCGCAGCTTCTCGAGCGAATCGGCGGGGAACGCGGGCGGCGCGACGAGCAGGTGGACGATCCGTCCGTCGCGCAGCTGCTGGGCCAGCACGAGGTCTCCATAGGAGGTCGGGTAGACCACCCGCACCGTGTCGCCGCGGACTTCCAGGCGAGCGGGAATCAAGCCGGGGATCAGCTTGAGGGTGCCGTCGAGCCGGCGGAGCGCGTCGGGGAAATTCACCGGTTGTGCGGCGCCACCGAGTTCGAGCTTTACCGCGGAGAAGGCGGGTGTCGCCGGCGGCTGGGCAACTCCCGTGACGACGTTCTCTTCCGCTCGCCGGGCTTGGTCGAGCCGGCCCATGACGCGTGGCTCGGCGGCTGGCTTGGTGGGCTCTGCGGGGGACTCGAGGTTCGGCGCTCGGCCCTCGGCAGCACGGTCAGCAGCTTGCTGGGCGGGCGGCACGTCGGCGCGGCGGCCGGACGGCTCGGCGGCTTGCCGGCTCGGCGTCGGTGGCTCGGGGCTCGGCGCTCGGCTCTCGGCCCTCGGCAGTGGGGCACTCGCAGATTCTATGGCGGCTCGATCAGCGGCCGCTTCGAGCCGTTCCGCCGGCGGAGCGGCAGTGTCCGCCAAGGACACCCGCTGCCCGCTCGGGAGCCCTCGGATCGCGTATCCTAACCCGGCTGCGGCAACCACTGTAGCGGCCCAGGCGAGTGGACCCACCAGGCGGCGAATCGCCGAGCGCCGAGCGCCGAGTGCCGAGTCCCGACTGCCGAGTGCCGGGCGCGGAGCGCCGCGCTCCGCGCGCACTGGCGGCTCGATCACCTGGACCAAGCGGTCCGCTTCCGTCATCCACGCGCGCTCGGTGTCGAGCCGCGCGCGGCACTCCGCGCAACCCTCCAGGTGAGCCTGAATGGGAGCGAGCTCGGCGGAGGGAATCTCCCCATCGAGTAAGGCGTGCAGGGTTCCTTCATCAAGATGCGACATGCTGCTTCTCCTCGTCGCCAGCCGGGTCGGCCCGGAACGCCTCGACCAGCCGGCGCCGGGCGCGGGCAAGCGTGGTACCGACCGCGCCCCGGGCGAGTCCCAACGTGGCGGCGATTTCGTCGTAGTTGAACCCTTCCGCCTTGAGCAGAAGGGCTTCCCGGTCCCGCGGCGAGAGCCGGTCCAGCGCGGCCCTAACCCGCGCGATCCGCTCGCTCCGGTCGAGCTCCTCGTCGGGCCAGGGCACCCGCTCGGTCAGCTCGGCCCGGTAGAGCACCAGGCGCCGATCGTGGCGCGCGGCGGTGCGGGCCTGCTCGCGGACCAGGTTGAGGGCTACCGCGAAGAGCCAGGGCCGCGGGTTATGCGGTGGCGCGGCCACCGCGCGGGCGAAGACTTCCTGGGCGATCTCCTCGGCCCGGTCGGCATCGCCGGTGCGGCGATACAGCATCCGCACCAGCGAGTCGTGATACTGCGCGAAGAGATCGCCCAGCGGGACGGTCATCGGCCGTCAAACTCCGGGAGGAACCGTTCCAGCGCTCCGGCGCTCCACTGGGTCATCCCGCCTTCGGTGACCTTGAGGCTGGTTGCGCGGCCGGCGAGCACGATCGGATGGCCGACCGCCAACGCCGCGCGGAGCGCGGGGCGCGCCTTGATCACCGCGAAATAGGCCGGGCTGAACGGCGCAATGGTCACCGTCTTCATCGTGTCGCGCCAGGCCACGTCAGTCCAGGTGCCGTTCCGCAGGACCAGCACCCGGCCGCCGGCTCGCCGAACCGGACCGGCCGGCGCGCCCGAGCCGGTCCCGACGACTTCTTCCATCCGGCCGGTGGCAGCAGCATCGGCCGCCTGGAGCGAAACGCTGTTGGAAAGTGCGGCGCTCGCCTTGGCGGCGGCGAAAGCCCGTTCGCCGGTCATTCGGCGAGCTTCGGCCGCTCCGGCGGGCACGGGAGGCGCGGCGGCCACCACCCCGGGTTCTTGTACCAGGTAGGAAGTGTACTCGGTCAGAATCCCGTAGCGAAGGCCGAGTTCCCTAACCCGCTCGATCAGGGCCGGCGAGGCCCCTTCGAGGCGGATCTGCCGCGTCAGCTCGCCAATCCGGCGGGCCGCCCAGAGCGGCGGCAGGTACTCGTTGGCCGGCTCGCGCCGTGGGAAGGTTGCGGCGATGGTGAAGCGCTCGCGGCGGCCATTGCGGGTTCCTTCGATCACGACGGGGCCGCTGCCATCGCCGCGATAGCGAGCGAGGATCACCAGCTCCTCCCCATGGAAGAGATCGGGCAGGGTGGCGGGAGCCTGGTCCAGGAACCGGACCGGGGCCGCGACGATCCTGAGATCCACCAGCGCGGGGCGCGACAGCTTGGTTAACACGCTTCCCACGGCATCGCCGACATCGGCACCCGGCGGCACATAGGTCGCGCTGCCGCGGCCATCGACCGCGAGCCGATCCAGAAGATAGGTATTCACATCAGGCCCGACGCCCACCGTAAAGATGCGGGCCGAGCCGATCCGTCCGGCGGCGCCGGCCGCAATCCGATCGGGAGCCTGCTCGCCCACGGTGGGTAATCCGTCGGTCAGGAGCAGGATCAGGGTAAGGCGCTCCGGGTCGGGGCGTTCTGACAGGGCCGCCTGCACCGCGCCCTCGAGATTGGTCCCGCCGTTAGCGGTGAGCTCGGTAACGAACCGCCTGGCCTGATCGAGCGACTCGGGCGTGGCCGGGCACCATCCCGCTTCGAACTCACGCACGCCGTTGCTGAAGGTGATCAGGCGAAACCGGTCGCGCGACCTGAGGGAGGCGAGGGCCTGCCGCAGCGCGGCCTGGGCCTGTTCGAGCTTTTCCCCGCTCATCGAGCCGGAGACGTCCACCACCAGGGTGAGATCGCGGCCGATCGCGTTGGTCTCCGCCGCCGGCGAGGGGGCCAGCAGGAGCAGCGCAAAGCCGTCTTCGCCGGCCGGAGCATGGGTCAGGACAGTCCCGCCCAATACCCCGCGCCGGAACGGGAGCACGAGGTCGAAGTCCCCGCGGACCGGTCGAGCGACCGTAACCCGCAGCGTACCGTCCCGGCGCTCTTCGGAGATCTGATGGGTGGGCGAATACGGGTTGGCGAACTGGATCGCGTCCCGGATATCAACGGCCAAGGAGACCGAACCTTCACCACGATCGCCCGCGGCGTAGCGGAGCCGGAGCGCGTCGCCCTCGCGCCCGAGCAGCTGGGTGAAGCGCAGAATCATGGTGCGGGTTTCCCCGGGCTGTATGGGGAACACCTGGGCCCGGATCAGGCCGTGGCCGACCAGGGTGAGCAAGGCCGGGTCGCGCAACTTCCGGACGATGTTCTCGTAAATACTGCGGGCCTGCTCGGCGTTCATCAGTTCGCCCTTGAGCGCCCGTTCGCCCTGGAAGAGGGAGAAGTCACTGAACACCGCTTCACCGGGCAGGGGATAGAGGTAGGTCCCCTCGGCGATGACCGGACCATTGTTCCGGAAGCGCTCCAGCACCTCGAACCGCGCGACTCGACCTTCCACCACCGCGCGAACCGAGGACTCGATTCGCACGATCTGGGAGGGCATGCGGACGTTGACCTGAGGGCGCTCGAGATCGATCCACCCCTGTGCGTGGGCCGGGCTGACGAGCCCGACGAGGACTGCAAGGGGAAGCACGGTGAACGAAGCGCGCGACATGGCCATCTCCCGGTTGAGGGTCGGACGGGAGATGCGGCTACTCGCCGAACTTACACATTAGGAGTTAGGAGTTAGCGAGTAGCGAGTAGGGACAGCGGTGGCACGGCGATCTCGGTGCCCCTATTCGCTACTCGCTATTCGCTAACTCCTAGTCGCTACTCGCTAACTCCTGATTCCTGAAACAGTTGACCGGGATGCTTGAGGTCGGCTAAAATTCCCGGCTCGCAGCGGGCGCGGCGGGGAGACCCCGTGGTGGTTGTAGCTCAACTGGTTAGAGCGCCGGACTGTGGCTCCGGAGGTTGCGGGTTCAAGTCCCGTCAGCCACCCTGGACGGGTTCTCGCTCCCAACGCGATCGGGGGGGGAGCAGTAGGTCCGTAGCTCAATTGGTAGAGCACCGGTCTCCAAAACCGGGGGTTGGGGGTTCGATTCCCTCCGGGCCTGCTTACGACAGGAGGTAGTAAGTAGGAGGTAGTAAGAAGGGACAACGGTGGACACGGCGTGATTCTCGAGGCTGACTAGGGCCTCCGACGTCCCTACTCACTACCTCCTACTTACTACCTCCTAGCGAGATGGCGCTATCGTCTAGAGGCCCAGGACACAGCCCTCTCAAGGCTGGAACACGGGTTCGAATCCCGTTAGCGCTATGAAGAGAAGAGGAGGCCCCATCGTCTAACGGTCAGGACACCACTCTTTCAAGGTGGTAATACGGGTTCGATTCCCGTTGGGGTCATGATCCTGACCGACTCGGGCGCCGCTAGCTCAACTGGCAGAGCAAGTGACTCTTAATCACTAGGTTCGGGGTTCGATTCCCTGGCGGCGCACTTCGCCCTGATCGCCCTACACTCATCGAGGTTCCCATGAACACCACGAAACTCATCCCAGCCCTTCTCGGGGCCGTGACCCTTGGCGCGGTAGCCCCCCCGGCTCCGGCGCAGAGCAAGCCGTTCGAAGGTGCCGTCACCCTGCGGATTCGGGAGCTGCCGGGCGAAGTCCAGGCCTACGTCAAGGGCGCCAGGGTGCGTATGGAAATGCAGGGACCGATGGGAGCCATGGCTATGATCATGGATCCGGACACCAATGAGACCTATATGGTCGTGCCCGCCCAGCAAATGGTGATGGTCATGAAGCGGGAGGCCATGGCGCGGATGGCCGATTCGCTGGCCAAAGCGGCAGGCGTGGGTGAGGGGACCCTCACCGCGACCGGCAAGCAGGAGACCGTGGCCGACCACGAGTGCGAGGTCTATCGCTATCGCGATCCGAAGAGCGTGCTCGATCTCTGCGTGGCCCGCGGGTTAGGACACCTCGCCACCGCCTCGCTCTTCGCAAGCCCGTCGGGTGGGATGGGCATGGGGCGGGGTGCTCCGCAATCCGGCGCGGGACGGGGCGCGCAGTGGCACGCGCTGATCGCGGATCGCGGGTTCCCGCTCCGAATGGCGGATTCCGCGGGGGTGGCCATCTGGGAGGTGACCAAGATCGAACCCAAGGAGGTGGACGCCAGCCTGTTCGTCGTGCCGGCCACCTACCAGCGGATGGAGATGCCGGCGTTTGGCCGCCGGCCGCCTCAATAGCCCGACATTTGATCCTCGTTACCGGGGGCGCCGGCTACATCGGGAGCCACGCGTGTCTCGAGCTGCTCCGGGCGGGATACGATGTGGCGGTGCTCGATAATCTCGCGAACAGTCACGAGGAATCGCTGCGGCGGGTCCGGGAGCTGGCCGGGCGGGATCTGGTTTTCCATTGCGCCGACATGCGGGATGCCGAGGCGCTCGATCGGATCCTGGGTGCCGGCGGGGTTCAGGCCGTGCTCCACTTTGCGGGTCTTAAGGCCGTCGGCGAGTCCGTCGAGCAGCCGCTTCGCTATTGGGACAACAACGTCGCCGGCACGATCACGCTGCTCGAGGCGATGATCCGCCACGGAGTCAAAGTCATGGTGTTCAGCTCCTCGTGCACGGTGTACGGGGATCCCGCCTCGGTGCCGATTCGGGAAGACGCGCCGGTGAGCGCGGTCAATCCCTACGGGATGACGAAGCTCACCATCGAGCGGATCCTGGCCGACGTATACCGGGCCGATCCGGCCTGGGCAATCTCCCTCCTGCGCTACTTCAATCCGGTTGGTGCCGACCCGAGCGGCCGCATCGGGGAAGATCCCAGTGGGGTCCCGATGAACCTGCTTCCCTACATCACGCAGGTGGCCGTCGGCAAGCTACCACGCCTCACCCTTCACGGAAACGACTACCCGACCCGGGACGGGACCGGGGTACGCGACTACATCCATGTCACCGACCTGGTGATCGGCCACCTCTGCGCCCTGGAAGAGCTCGTTCGCGGGCCGCGGCTCGTGACCTATAACCTGGGGACCGGACGGGGCTACTCGGTGTTGGAAGTGGTGCAGGCCTTCGAGCGAGTGACCGGGAGGAAGGTGCCGCGACAGTTCGGTCCGCGCCGCCCCGGAGATGTCGCCGAGGCCTGGGCCGATCCCGCGCTCGCCCGCGAATCGCTCGGCTGGACCGCCCCCCGCGGCATCGAGGAGATGTGCGCGGATGCGTGGCGGTGGCAGGAGCTGAATCCGGAGGGATATCGGCGCACAGGAGGTAGTAAGTAGGAGGCAGTAAGTAGGGAACAGCACCTCCCGGAGCAGGAACCGTACACCGGCAAGATTTGTCCCTTCTTACTATCTCCTACTTACTACCTCCTAGTAGTTTCCTAACCCGCGGCCACAACGCTTCGATATCAGCAACTGACACCGCCCCCACCGAGAGCCGGAACCAGCCGGTATCCTCGGCGACTCCGAATGCCTGGAACGGCACCGCCGCGAGTCCCGCGCCGGTAAGCAAGAGCCGGCGGAGCGCCTCGTTGTCCTCTACCACCGTGCCATTCACGGTTCGTCCGACCAGCTCCACCCCGAGCGACCCATACATGGCGCCCTCGGGCCGAACGCAATCGAGCGGCAGCCCCTCTCGCTTGAGTTGCAGCACCCCGTCCGAGACTGCGTCCAGCCGTACCCGAAGTCCGCGGGTGATGGCTTCTCTGAACTCGGCAATCGCGGCTGGCTCTCGCAGGAAGGCCGCGGTCGCCTTCTGCTCGGGACGCGGCGCCCAGGCGCCCACGTGACCGAGGAAGTCTCTCATTCGCGCGATCACCGCGGGCGCACCGATCGCCCAGCCCACCCGGAGGCCGGTGGCCGCGAATCCCTTCGAGATCCCGTCGATCACGATCACCCAGGGCGCCGCCTCCGGAACCAGGGCGAGGGGATGGGCTGAGGGAACTCCCGGCTGCACCAGCGATCCGTAGATGAGATCGTAGAGTACAAAAAGCGGACGACGGCGGGCTCGTTGTCTCCGCTCGTTCTCGCGAACGACGGCCCGGAGGATATCGTCCAGCACATCGGGTGCGAGGGTGGTTCCGGTGGGATTGTTTGGCGAGCAGAGACAGAGCAAGCCGGCTTCCGCCAGATGGGGCTCGAGCTGGTCGAGGGTCGGCTGAAACCGTTGGGCCGCGGTCGTCCGCACCGGAATCCCCCGCGCCTTCACCATGTCTATGTAGTAATCGTTGTTCCAGCTCGGCACTGGGTACAGGACGGCATCACCGGCGTCCAGCAGGCAGCGGAAAGCCGCGTAGATCGCCGGTCGTCCTCCTGCGGTGATGAGGACCGACTCGATCGGGTACTCCACGTCGTGCTCGCGCCGCACCGACTCGGCGACGGCTTCCCGAAGGGTGAGCAGTCCGTCGGATGGCGGGTAGTTGGTCTCGCCTTCACCGATGGCGCGGATAATCCCCTCCCGCAACAGCGGGGGGATCGGAAACTGCCGCGGGTCGAAGTCACCGACCGTCAGATTGCAGAGCGGACGGCCGGTGGCCACGAGGGCGCGCACCTCGCTGGCAATGCGGAGGATCGCGGAGCCGCGGAGTCCCCGAGCCATTTCGGAGAGAACCGAGTCCAGGATGAGCGGGTCTCCGAAATCCAGTGTTGTGTCGGGAATTGGGGCGCTGGTTTGGCGGGCAGGGCGGGCGGAAGCGGCCATGCCAGAAAAGTAGCGGAGCCTTGCCGTTCGGGTAGATTAGGAAGTTATCATGGAGGGGTCGTGCACATCCTGGTAGTCGAGGACGACGAGCGCGTTGCAGGCTTCCTCCGCCAGAGTCTCGAGGAAGACGGCTACTCAGCGGATGTCGCGGTTGACGGGCAAACGGCCCTGGAGCGAGCCGGGCGGATCCCGGCCGCTGATCTCATCATTCTCGACATCCAGATTCCCGATCCCAACGGACTCGAGGTTACCCGGACCTTGCGGGACCGGGGCAACGCTACGCCGATCCTCATTCTCACCGGACGCGATACCCCGGAGGACATTGCGACCGGCCTGGACGCCGGCGCGGATGATTACCTGGTCAAGCCGTTTGCCCTGGTGGAGCTGCTCGCCCGAGTTCGCGCGCTGACCCGGCGGCCCATGGCCGGCGTGCAGGGCACCCTTCACGCGGGTGCGGT
Source organism: Gemmatimonadales bacterium (assembly GCA_052389555.1). Lineage (GTDB taxonomy): Bacteria > Gemmatimonadota > Gemmatimonadetes > Gemmatimonadales > GWC2-71-9 > JABFSM01. Next base: position 52,140 of record JBQTHV010000172.1, read on the forward strand.
GGAGCTCGACCGGCTCAAGCGCGCCGTCACCCGGCAGGGTCGTGACATCCCGCTTGCCCCCCGGCAATTCCGTCTGCTCGAATACCTCATGCTGAACGCCGGCCGGCCGGTGAGCCGGTCCGAGCTGCTTCGGGAGGTGTGGAACATCACTTTCGACCCCGAATCCAACCTGGTCGATGCCCACATCTCGACGCTCCGGAGCGCGTTGGAACGGGTCGGCGAACCCCGCCTGATCGAGACGGTTCGCGGCGTCGGGTACCGGCTTCGAGCCGGTGCTGACCAGCCCCGATGACTTCCCCTTCCGAACGTGCGGTCGAGGACCCGCGCCGGCTCCTGGCAGAGGCGGGCCACGCGCTGCGGGGTCCTCTCACGGTGCTCCGGGGCGAGCTGGAGCTGGCCCTAACCCGCGAGCGGTCATCCGAGGAATATCAGGACGTGCTCCGCCGCTGTCTCGACGAGGTGGTGCGCCTGACCCGGCTGGTCGAGGGGTTCACGAGCAACGCCTGATGCGCCGTCTCCTCCTGGCCGGGATGTCGCTCCTCGGACCCGTCGGGCTGGCGGCCCAGCGGCCGGGCGAATGGGACCGGGTGCTCGAACCGCGGGTGGCGGCGGCCCTCCCGCAGGTGGTCGCCTGGCGGCGCGACATCCACCAGCATCCCGAGCTCTCCAATCGCGAGGTCCGCACCGCCAAGCTGGTGGCGGATCACCTAACCCGGCTTGGTCTGGACGTGCGGACCGGGGTCGCTCACACCGGGGTCATCGCGATTCTTCGCGGCGGGAAACCCGGGCCGGTGGTGGCGCTGCGGGCGGACCTGGACGCCCTGCCGGTCACCGAGCTGGTGGATCTCCCGTTCAAGTCCACCGCCACCGCCGAGTACAACGGGCAGCAGGTTGGGGTGATGCACGCCTGCGGCCACGACAATCACGTTGCCATCCTGTTGGGCGCTGCGACGGTCCTCGCGGGGATTCGCGCGCAGATCCCCGGGACCATCACGTTTCTCTTCCAGCCCGCCGAGGAAGGACCGCCGCTCGGCGAGACGGGCGGCGCGAGCCTCATGATCCGGGAGGGCGCTCTCGAGAATCCCGCCCCGGGCGCGATCTTTGGGCTGCACGTGTGGCCCGAGCGGGTGGGGACGATCACCTGGCGGGCCGGTCCGTTCATGGCCGCCTCGGACCAGTTGCGGATCGTGGTGCGGGGCAAGCAGACCCACGGCGCGGTGCCCTGGGGCGGTGTCGATCCCATCACGGTCGCCTCCCAGATCGTGCTGGGACTCCAGACCGTGGTGAGCCGGCAGACCGACCTAACCCGCACGCCCGCCATCGTCACCATCGGGGCGATCCAGGGCGGCAACCGCGGCAATATCATCCCGGACAGCGTGGTGATGCTCGGCACGGTGCGCACCTTCGACGAAGCGGTGCGGGCCGACGTAAAGCGCCGGATCGAGCGGACCGCGCGCTCGATCGCGGAGGCGGCCGGAGCAACCGCCGTGGCTGATTTTCCCGGCGTCAATAACCCGGTGACCTACAACGATCCCGCGCTTACCGAGCGCATGCTGCCGACGTTGCGGCGGGTCGCGGGCGAGGGCAAGCTGATCCAGACGGGCCTCCAGACTCCGTCCGAGGACTTTGCCTGGTATCAGCAGAAGGTGCCGGGACTCTTCGTCTATCTCGGCATCGTTCCCGAGGGGAAAGATCCGGCCGCCGCTCCGCGGAATCACTCTCCCTATTTCTTCGCCGATGAGGGCGCGCTTCCGGTGGGGGTGCAGCTCCTAGCGACCCTCGCGCTCGACTGGCTCTCCGGTCCAGGCCGACCTCGGTGAGCGGCAGCGCCGCCGAGCCGCCGAGCCGCCGAGCCGTCCCGCCGTCCGGTCCTGCGCCGGAGCTGGCCCGCCGAATCGGGCGGTGGGCGCTCACGGGGCTGGTCATCAACGGGATCGTCGGCAGCGCGATCTTCGGGTTACCCGCGACCGTCGGCGAGCGGCTCGGCCGCGGCGCGCCGCTGGCTTGGGCCCTCGCCGCGGTGCTCATCGGGATCGTGGTGGCCTGCTTTGCCGAGGTGGCCTCGCGGTTCCGCGAGGCGGGCGGGCCGTACCTCTTCGTGCAGGCCAGCTTCGGGCGGTTCGCGGGCCTCCAGACCGGGTGGATGGCCTACCTAACCCGCCTCACTGCCGCGGGCGCGGTCGCGAATCTCCTGGTGAGCTATCTCGGCGTGATCGTGCCCGGCGCCGATGCGGTGCCCGGCCGGTACGTCGTCCTCGCGGCGGTCATCGGTGGTCTGGCCGCGGTGAACTATCGCGGCGTCGGACCGGGCGCGGGGGTCAGCAGCGCGTTTGCCATCCTGAAGCTGCTCGGCCTGTTCGTCTTTGCCGGGGCCGGGCTCCTCTGGCTGCTTGGGCACGAGGGAATCCCGGCTCCCGCCGCTCCCCCGGGCATCGATCCCTGGCTGGCTACCCTGCTCGTGCTGGTCTTCGCGTACGGGGGCTTCGAAGCGGCCCTGATGCCGCTGGCGGAAGCGAAGAACCCCGAGCGCGACGCGCCGGTGGCGCTGTTCACCGCCCTCGCTACGGCCACCCTGGTCTACATGCTGGTCCAGACCGTGGTGACCCTCACCCTGCCTAACCCGGGCGCCACGACGACCCCGCTGGCCGACGCGGCGCGGGGGTTCCTGGGGACCGGCGGGGCGATGTTCATCGCGGCGACCGCCTTGCTCTCGACCTTCGGCTATCTGGCCGGTGCGATGGTCAATGTGCCGAGGCTGACGTTTGCGATGGCGGAGCGCGCGGAGCTCCCCCGCGGGTTCGCCGCGGTGCATCGGCGCTTCCGGACTCCGTTTGTATCGATTCTCGTCTTCGCGGGTCTGGCCTTCGTGCTCGCGGCGAGCGGGAGTTTTCTCCAGAACGTGAGTCTCTCGGTGGCGGCGCGGCTCATTACCTACGGCCTGGTGTGCGCCGCCCTCCCGGCGCTCCGGCGCCGCGACGGCACCGCCAGAACCGCTTCCCCTGCCGCCTTCCGGCTCCCCGGAGGACCGGTGCTGGCCGGGCTTGGCGTGTTAGGCATGGCGCTCATGGCGGTGCAGGTGAGCGCGCGCGAGGTGGTGATCATGGGCGTGGTGATCGTGCTGGCGAGCGTGCACTACTTCGTCGTGAGTCGGCGGGCGGATTAGCTAGTGGCTATGGGCTATTGGCTATTGGCTATTGGTCAACAGCCTAACCCGCAGGGCTTTTTCCAATAGCCAATAGCCAATAGCCAATAGCCAATAGCCTCTTCCAATAGCCAATAGCCCTCATCAGAACAACTCCGCGATCAGGCACCGTGCGCTTCCCCCGCCCAGCCGCTCGAAGGCGGAGAGCTCGGTATGGAGGATCCGTCCCCGGCGCTCGAGCTCGAGCAGCTGTTCGGCCGTGAAGGCCCGCCAGGCCCGGCTCGACATCACCCAAAGCGGTTCTCCCGCGGTCGAGGTGAGGGCCAGGCAATTGCCGCAATACTCGGATACCTGGGCGCGGGTTAGGGAGAGGATCGCATTGCCGTCCCGGTGCAGCCGCTCCTCGACGGCGCGCCGCTGGCCCGGCTCCTCGATCGCCTCAAGCGCGATTCCCGCGGCGCCGTGCCCGATGAAGAGCAGGACGTTGGTGTGGTAATAGGGAACGCCGTTCGGGTCGGTGGCGCGGAACCCAACCAGGTCATACCCCAGCGCCCGCGCCCATTCCGCCGCCAGGCCGGCATCGGTCCGAGGGGAAAGGGCCGCATACGCCGCACGGTGCGCGTGATCCAGCACCAGGCTGCCGGTGCTTTCCAGGAATCGGCCTTCCCGTTCCTCGCCGGAGAAGTCCAGAAACCGGGAGTAGGCAGGGCGCAAGAGCTCGATGAGATCGCTGCGCCGCTCGGGGCGCCGGTTGCGTGCCATCAGCGGATACACCACCAGGGCCGCAGGTTCTTCCCGGGGCGCCGGCGCCGCCGGGTGGGTGGAAAACCAGTTATTGCAGAAGGGGCCGTCCGGGGTCGCTTCGACGCTGCGGGTTAGGGTGACGGTCACGCCCTGCCCGACCAGCAGATCGCGGAGGTGCCGGTGCTGCTCCACCGCCAGGGCCTCGAGGCTCCGGGCCTCCTCCGGCGAGACGGCTTCCTGGAACACGTTGGTGGCCTGGGTCTCCGGGTTGAAGCGAAACCGGTGCGGTTCGATCAAGAGGACGTGCGACGCTGCGGCCTCCGCCATCGGCTAGAACCCCAGCTTGATGCCGACCGAAACCACCGGGTGGTACCGGAGCCACGGCCGCCGGGTGATCTCGTCACGCACCTGCTCCTCCTCCCGCTCGACTCGGGCGTCGAGCTCCTCCCGCTCCGCCCCGTTGAGCTCGCTCGCGGCCTGGAGATCGACCAGCGGAGTTCCGGTAAAGCCCACCCCAAGATCGATCACGAACGCAACCCGGCTCCGGCCTGCGATCCCGATGCCCAGATAAGGCGCAGTGCGGTCGAAGGTCACGGTGGCGTCGAGGGCGCTGACCTCGCTCTCGCTGTAGGTTCGGCCGTCGAGCGTCACCGGGGGGTAGGCGGCCAGCCGGCCTTCGTTGTAGTTGAGAATGATCCCGCCGGAGAGATGGAAGATCCCCTTGAACGGATACAGATCGACCAACGCGACACCGTTCTCGAAATGGGGGGTTGCCAGGTACCGGTTGCTCTCGATGGACACATCACGGGACAGCTCGAAGTAGTTGCCGCCGAGCCGGAAAACGACATGCGGTCCAGCATGCACCGAGAGCTCGGCGCCCAGGCCCAGGGTCGAGGCGCGGGCAGCGATGCCTACCTGTGCCGACGCCGGGGCGAACAGGGTGGACAGGGCGAACAGGACGAACAGGGCGAACAGGACCGGACGCCGAGGGCCGCCCGCCGAGCGCTGAGTGCCGAGCGCCGAGTATCGAGCGCCGGGCGCCGAGTGCCGAGTGCCGAGCCACCAGGTCATAAAGGCTCGCAAGTTAGGTCGGTCGTGTCGCCGGAGGAAGCAGCCGGTGGCCGACCCAGGTCCCCACCGCCCAGCCGCCAAGCGCCCCGCCCACGACATCGCTCAGGAAATGACTCTCCGCCAGGAGCCGGGTGACTCCGCAGCCTGCGGCCAGCAGGTACAGAACCAGTGCAGCTTTCGGATATCGCCGCGCGAGGACCGCGGCTCCTCCGAACGCGACCATGACGTGACTGCTCGGGAAGCCCAGGTCGTGGGTGTCGAAGAGCCGCTCGGTGAAGGGGCGATAGAAGTATTCTCCCTCGTGCAGGCCGGGCCGCTCGCGGCGAACCAGCAGCTTGAGCAGCTCGGCCGCGCCGCCGGCGATCGCCGGGCCCAGGAGCAGAGCGCCGGCCAACCGGACCTGACCCCGATCGCGGCGGCCTTCCAGCCAGAAGGCCACGGCTAGCGCCACCCAGAAGAAGATGCTCCCCGAGATGCGGAGCAGCCGGCCCCAATCATGCTGGTACACCCCGGGATATCTCACGGTTTGGAATACCCAGGGATCGAGCCACAGGGCGGCGAGCGTGGCGAGCGCAGCGCCCAAGAGCGCGAGGGCGAGGCGCCGCCGCATTAACCCGCAGCGCGGGTTAGGCTATCGGCGGCCCCGGCCAGCGCCTGCTCGAGCGCTTCCTGGCTGGCCGGCCCCGCCGCGCCCTGGAGGACGCGATCGCCGCCGCCGCGCCCGCCGCCGAGCCGGTCGAGGGCCTGCCGGAAGGCGGGACCGAGGTCCACCGCGACCGACTCCGAGCGGCCGAACACCAGCTGGCAGCGAGGTCCGGTCGTGCCGAGCAGTGCGACGGTCTGCGGTTCCCCGGTGAGCCGGAGGGCCAGCGCCTTGAGCTCCTCGAGCGGCCGGGTGTCCCACGCGGCCACGACGAGCCGGTACGATCCCCGGGGAGCGGTGGCGAGCAGGCGGCTCGCCTCTTGATCCAGTTCGCGCTCCCGGTACTCGGTGAGCTCACGGCGCGCAATCCGGAGCGTCTCCTGCATGCGGGTTATGGCCTCCTTGAGCTCGGCCGGGGCGCAGGTGAGCGCGGCGGCCAGCTCGCGCACGATGGCGCGCTTCCGGGCGTAGTCGGCGCGGGCCCGCTCGCCGGAGAGGAACTCGACCCGGGTTCCCCCTTTCTTCCGCTCGGCGCGCTGGACCGCGATGAGGCCGACCTCGCCGGTCGCGGCGACGTGGGTCCCCCCGCAGGGCGAGAGATCGAACTCGCCGATCGCGACCAGCCGCACCGGGCCGGCGACGTCCGGCTGTTTGCGCAGGGTTAACCCGCTGAGCTCGCTATCCGACGGGAACCAGGCCCGGATCGCGAGGTTGCCCGCGACGATCCGGTTGGCGAGCGATTCGGCGTCCGCGATGCGCTCGTCGGGGAGGGACGCGGTGGCGAGATCGATGCTGACGGTTTCCGCGCCGAGGTGAAAACTGACGGTCTCGGCACCGGCCGCCTGGAGGAAGGCCTGGGAAAGGATGTGCTGGCCGGTATGCTGCTGCATGTGATCGTAGCGGCGCGGCCAGTCGATCAGGCCGGCGACCGGACCCGGTTCGACCGGCGCATCGAGCACGTGCAGGACGGTCTGGTCGCCATCTCGCGCGATGACGTCGATGACCGCCGCCGAGCCGAGTCGCCCGGTGTCGTGGGGCTGTCCGCCCGAGGTCGGATAGAAGAGCGAACGATCCAGTACCGCGGTGGGGCGATCTCGAAGCGCCGTGGTTTCGATCACGGTCCCCTGGAACTCGCGGGTATAGGAATCGGAATAGTAGAGACGGTCAGTCAAGAGCGCGCCCTGAGGGACTCGAACCCCCAACCCTCAGATCCGAAGTCGAGCCGGGTATCGGGTTCCATAGGGCAACTTTACCGCTTTCATAGGGGAAACGCGGGGAGGTTGCCTTATCCCGCCCCCCGATTGGTCGAAGATTTCCCCCTCAATCTATCCCACAAAATAGCCCACCCTGGAGGCGCTCGCTTCGAGGCCCCCCGGCAGGGGCATGCAAACGCCCGGGTGGCCGATGCGGGGGGGTGTGGCGGACCAACACCCCGCCCTCCGAAAATTTTTCCGAAGATTTTTTCCTGAAAGGAGTTTGCAGAAATGCCGGGCAGTCCGAAAAAGAGCGCGAGTCTAGCGAAGCTTCTCCAGGGCATGTTTGAAGAAACCCTGGTGGACTACGCGGAAGGGGACCAACCCCTCCAGGCGGTGCTCAATAAGCAAGGCATTGTGATGATCGGTTGGCGTGCGTATCTGAAAGAGCATCCTGAGGCCAAAGCGGCTTGGGACGAAGTGAAACGGTATGGGGCCGAGGCGCTGGCGGAAGCGAGTCTGGGAATCGCGGACGGAGCGAGCAGGGAGAGTACGGCGCATGTGAGCAAGGGCCAAGCTCCAGGTAGCGGTGCGGCATTGGCTCACTTCCCGCTATGATCCCAAGCAATTCGGGACCAAAGGGGAAGCCGCCGTCAATATCGGGCGGCTCTTTCTAACAGCGGTGAAGGAAGTGAACGAGGCTGAAACTCGCGAACGGATCGCGGCGATGGAGAGGGAAAAGGCTCACTGGGCTGAGGCGCGGATCGAAGCTCCAGAGGCGGAACCTCCTACTGTCTCTGAGAGGCCCGGCTAAGATTCCTAGTCTCGACGCTCCGGATCAAATAGGCTCTTCGGCTCTGCCACTTTCTTTAGCGCTCTGGGGGCTTGCTTGTACGTTCGTTCCGCTCCCGTGACGCGGGGATACGCGATTCCTTTCCCTGCCAGAAGCTCACCAACTGTGAGGAGCTGAAGCCGGGGGTATTTCTGTTGATCCCAGGGCGACAGGAAGAAACCCTGACCCGCAGCCCATGAACGCATCTGCTTGGTCGGTGCCTCCAAGCTGATAAGGGCTCCAATATCCGCCTTCTCCGGAGTCATCACCCCGGCCAAGTCTCGGACATGGCCGGCCTGGAGTTTCCCAGCTTTCACGGAGATGACGATGTGTCGATCCTTTTCCGACCCGTCATGAAAGTAGAGCCGCCCATCAATGCCACGATCCGCCCCCTTCTTGATTGGGCCGCTTTGCCGCGCTCGGACTAAGCTCAGAGCCCATGCCTGGAACTGGTACGGATCATCGGCGGCCAACTTCGCCGCGCCATCCAATGTCGTGGGCTCCCCGATCACATCATATTTCATCGTATCGCCGTAGGCATCACGCAAGCGGCCCTTAATTAACCCGATTGCGAGATGGGTAATGTCAATGCCAATCCATCGCCGGCCGAGCTTTTGAGCGGCAGCAATCGTGGTGCCGCACCCGCAGAAGGGATCGAGTACAAGATCGCCTTTGTTGCTGCTGGCCTCGATGATCCGCTCTAGGAGCGCTTCGGGTTTCTGCGTTGGATAGCCGAGTCGTTCTGCGGCTCTGGAGTTAATCGGGTCTATGTCAGTCCAGACGTTTCCCATGAGGACGCCCGGCATCTCATCGAGGTACTTCTTGATCCTTGGCCGTTTGCTCTTCGAGTCGGGGTACCAGATGCGGCCCCCAGCATCCAGCTTGGCCATCGTCTCTTTCGAGTAGCGCCATCCGAGCGGAGGGGATGCATGGCCCTTCCATGTGTACATCATGTTCGGGCGCGGCTTAGGACTCGTCATGTTGTCCAGCATGTACCTACGGCCATCCGAGTCGGTGAACCGATACTTGTCCTCTATATATTCCTGAGAATGAGGCTGATAGGGAGGATTCCAAGTCGGATCATCACCCTTCGCGTAGTGAAGAATGATGTCTGCCACAGGACTCCAACGCTTGGCATCGCTGTGTGTGCCGGACCGCCTCCAGGTGATCTCGGCTAGGAAGTGATCCCCGCCGAAGATGGCATCCATCAGGAGCTTCAGGTAGTGGCTGGCGGTTGGGTCGCAGTGGAGATAGATCGAGCCAGTAGGCTTGAGGACCCTTCGCAGCTCGACCAACCTCGGAGCCATCATCGCCAAGTAGGCGAGCATGTCGTTCGCACCGAGGAAGGTCCGAAAGGCCCGCAGCACATCGGCGACCGAACCCCCAGCCTCTAGCGTGTCATCGTAGCTCTTGGATGCGACCTGATCCCAATGCCAGGTATCCTCAAAGGCCTGAATCTGAGCCGGCGCTTGCGATCCATCCTTGGCGGCGAATAGAACGTTATACGTCGCGTTCGAGTTGAATGGCGGATCGAGATACACCAAGTCCACCGACTCTGGGTTGATGCATTCCCGGAGAACCTGAAGGTTGTCGCCGTAGAACAAGAGGTTCTCAGCCACTTGGGCCATTCGCTTGTCCGGGGAGAGAGCAGCACGCTCCGTATGAAATCAGGGCGGAAAAGTCAGGAGGCGCAAGGGTTCGGGTCGCTAAGGGTCCGGCAAATCCGAAAGCCGCTTTGCAAGTGCTGATTCATCCCCTAGCTTTCATGTAGCTGGCGATTCCTGCCAGGATTCGTAGCGAAGGAGGGATGGCGATGAGCTTCATGGTTCGAGCCATAGAGGACATCCGGCGTCAGCAAGAGATGTTGGGGCATCTTGACCCGATGATCCAGTTCTACCGCGATGAAGCCCAGAGAAGTCGCTTCGAGCAGGAGGAGCGTTGGCTTCGAGATGCCGAGATAATGCGGCACGGAGAGCTTCAGGCCGAAATGGCTCGAAAGGCGGAGCTTCAGGCCGAAGCGGCGAGGAGGACGGCTGTTGAGGCCGAAATGATTCGGCAAGCCCGTCGAGACGCTGAGGTTCAGGAGGCCGTCCGGCTTGAGGCTGAAGCCCGGAGATTCCAAGAACAGATCGAGAGTGAGCGATGGCTAGAACAGGAACGCCGGGCGGCAGAAGAGGCAAAGCTGAGGGAGCGCATCTTGAATCCGCTCGGGCTCTCCCCAGTCGGGCTGCATGCGCCTAGGCTTGGAGAGACAATCCAGGAGACACAGAACCAGGGCGGGAAAATCTTCGACACGGAACGGGAGGCGCGAGAAAGAGTCCTGACTGTCTCTACTCCTCCGCAGATACAGATACCTGATTGGATATTCGAGCGCCACCGGCCTCGCCGGGCTAAGCCAGTGTCGAAACCTATTCCAGCCCCGCAGGTTCAAACTCGGTGGCACCGATTCACTGCATTCGTTCAGCGCGAAGCGCATGAGCGCGGCGCAGTATGGGCCTTCTTCGGATTCCTACTCACTGCGCTCCTAACGATCATTGCCATGCTGTAGGGCGGCCATGACTTCCCTGACCCCGAGGATTCCGCCAGAGCTGCCTTCGGACGAGCCGGAGGAGGAAGAGCAACTAGATACTAGCCCCTTCTTCGAGTACCTAAAGACCGCCCAAGGCCACGAGGTCGCTACTCGGCTTCTGACCATCTTGGAGGACGTGAAGAAAGCGGCGCTCTCCCATACCTCGACTCTGGCGAAGCGAGAAACATGGTTCCATGTCGCCGTATTCTCAGTCGTCATCGGTGCGGCAGTAACCCTTGCGATCCTCGACAAGTTCAGTACGCCAGTAGGGATACTCTTAGGAACGCTCGTGGGGTACATCTTCGGGAAGAAGTCCGGCTAGATGTCGGACCTTGGCATTGCCCTCTTGCCGTGGTTCACTGTCTTAGGCCTCGGAACAATCCTCGGCGCTTTCTTCCAAGCTCGCTTTCAGCAGCGCTCCAAGATTCAGCGGTTGGAGCACGATCTGAAGCAGAAGCGGTATCTCTGCATTCTCATTCTGATGCTTACCAAGCTCAACCCGGAGATAGGACTGAAGCGCGTTCATGCGATTCGACCTGACCTGAAGTCGCTCATGGACGTTGAGCAGGAGCTACAGACAGAACTGCTGAATGGAGTCATCTACGCTGGCAATGAGGTCCTGAAGACTCTCGCTCGCTTTCTGATGGAGCCCGACCAAAGCCGGTACGTCGAAGTCGCCAATGCAATGCGTGGAGACCTGTGGGGGAAGAAGGCAAGAGTAACCGAAGATTTTCTGGAGCTTGCCGGTCTCTTTCCTGACCTGAAACCTGCGCCTCTTCCTCCTCCAGCAAGACGCCGCGGCGTCATCCACCCAGGCATACAGGCTTAGGACCCTCCGAAAGGACGGGTAGATGACGGAGCAGGACCTTGAACTCTACCGCAGGACAAGTACGCCTACTTCCTACTTGCGGCTGCGGCATCCGGCATAGCTTTCGCGGTTCGCTTAACATCAGACTCCATCTTGCACTGGTCCCTAATCCCCATTGGAGCAGCAGTCCTCAGTTGGGGTTTGAGCTTCTACCACGGCTGCCAATACCTCCAGTACGTTCAGTCCCAGATGTTTGCCAATGCGAACCTCCTCCTCGCTCAACGTGGAGAAGGCCCTGTTTCGGGAATGGAGCCTTGGAAGAGGCAGGCAGCCGTAGAGGGCATTAGCGCCGCAATGAAGAAGAATGAGGAGGCGACGAAGAGGCATTATTCGCGGCAATTTCGCTCCCTGGTTGCTGGTGCAGTTCTATTCGTCGCTTGGCACGGCCTCGCCATAGTCCTCCGGTCACTAGGTAACTGACTTAGCGGCTCGGCTCGATTCCCTTCCGCCAGTAGTCAAGGCGAATCTCAGCGCGGGCGCACTTGTTGGGCTCGGCGCGCTCCGTCTCCAGCTCCGTGATGAGGCTGGTTAGAGCATCGGTTGTCAGCACTCGCCAAAGCCTGGATGAGTCGGGGTCCTGAATGGTGCCGAGCCGTATTAGCGACTCGGCACGTTTAGTCCTCCGTGCATACCGCTCCTCGCAGTCCTTTGCGATGGCTGCGGCCTGTGATGAATCAGCGCCGTACCACCAACCAGGGAAGTCACTGTTCGGTGGCGGTGCGGATGCGCTTGGCTTGACAACGATCCAGGTCAGAATGAGAAGCCATACGGCTACGCTGGCGACGATTACTCGCATGGTTTCGGCTCCTTCTTTGGGCTGCCTGTTCGCTCACTAGCGACTGGCCGCAGTAAGCGACTAGCAATTGAGGGTCCGCTCGGAAGGAATATGCGACTTTTGCATAGGCTGTGGGCCTGTCAGCGAAAGCACCTCCCGGCCCGCGACGTTGCGACAGCGGGCGGCTGGAAGGACACTGCAACCCTTCAGCGGGTCTATGAGGCGGCCGACGTGGAAACTCTAGAGGCCGTGGTAAACGGTGCTCGGCGGGTGAAGGGAATCGTTCGATGATTTCGAGGGCAATCTATCCCACCAAACTAGCCCAGTCAGAGCTAAGTCAGCGCGCCCTGAGGGACTCGAACCCCCAACCCTCAGATCCGAAGTCTGATGCTCTATCCAGTTGAGCTAAGGGCGCCCGATCCCCGGGGAAGCTAGACCTGGGCCAGCCCCGCCGCCAGAGCCTAGA
>JBQTHV010000173.1:0-36222 GCA_052389555.1 Gemmatimonadales bacterium
AGAGATCTGCCGGATCGGCTCCACCATCTTGATCTTCCACGGCTCGGCCCAGCTGCGGCGGCCGAATTGCTGGCCCATCGTCCTTGGCACGGAATGCATGGAGCCACCCTAGCCCGCGGTCTCTGAGATTCCGGGGAAGATTCTCTGAAGCCAGCTTTATCCGGCAACGACTTTCACGATCTCTTCATTCGCACGGTAGCAGTTTGGGGGATCATCTGACCTGGAGCGATCCGTGCTCGACCCGGACCGATACGATCCCGCGCGGGCGATTGCGCAAGCGGACCGGCTGGCCGAAACTACCGACGGCGCCTCTCTCCCGCACCAGTTCTCCAACGACGACAATTGCGCGGCCCACGAATCGGGCACCGGGTCGGAACTGGTGCATCAGCTCGGCGCCCTGGGTTTCGTCCCGGACGCGTTTGTCGCGGGGGTGGGAACCGGCGGGACGATCGTGAGCGTCGGGCGCTTCCTGAGACGGCATCATTTCCGGGTTAGGCTGCATCCGGTGGAGCCGGCGAGCTCTCCTATCCTCAGCACCGGACACCGGGTCGGGCACCACCGAATTCAGGGAATCTCCGACGAGTTCATCCCGCCGATCGTGGACCTGGATTTCCTCGACGCCATACTCGCCGTGGAAGACGGCGACGCGATCCTCATGGCGCAGCGCCTGGCCCGCCAGCTTGGCCTGGCGGTGGGGATCTCCTCGGGCGCGAATTTCCTCGCGGCCCTCGAGGCCCAGAACCGCCTCGGCTCGACCGCCGTGGTCGCGACCGTGTTTGCCGACAGCAACAAGAAGTACTTGAGCACGGACCTGATGGCGGTTGAGCCGGAGCGTGACGGGTACCGGTCACCCGAGGTGGAGCTGCTCGGGGTGCGCGCGGTCGGGCGGGTTTGTGCTCTGTGTGCTGACCCCATACTGACCGGCAGTCCCCTTCCTGCATGAAGGCTCTCGTTCTCGCGGGTGTCGCAGCGATCAGCATTGGGGCCGTGATCCTCTTCCGGGGCATCACCTACAAATCGGACGAGGCGGTGCTGCGGGTCGGGGAGTTCAAGGCCTCAGTGGAGGCGCGTCGGTCAGTGCCAGTGTGGGTCGGAGTGGCCGCGATCGCGGGCGGAGTGGTCCTCGTGGTTGTTGCCGCGGGATCGCGGCGCAAGCAATAGACGCGAAGGCGACCCCCCTCCTGCTCGTTACGCGGGCGGGGACCTTGCCGGGGCCGCGGGCCGGCGGTCAGCGGCCGATCGTTATGTTGAGCCCCGCCTGCAGCTGAAAGCCGGTGTCATCCCCGATGATGAGTTTGCCCTCGACGAAGGGGTGAATTCGGCCTCGCAGCGGCTCGACGCCCGCCAGGAGATTGAGACCCAGGTCGGTGTCGCCCTCACCGTTGTCGAAGCGGGAGACATTGAGTCCCGCTCCGATGTAGAGCCAGTTCGGGCGGTCGTGCGCCACCCGCCACTTGAAGTCGCCGTTGATGGCCCAGAGCGACGCTTCATCGCCGACGAAGTAGTAGTCGAACGAGGGATAGAACTCGATCCGATACGCGATCGGCACGCTGAACTGCGCGCCGATGAAAAACTCCTCGACATCGAAGTTGTAACCCGCGTGCGGGCCGATGTGGAAGCGATGGGTTTGCGCGCGGGTTATCGACGCGGTGGCGGCCACGAGCGCCAGCGTCACGAGCATCGTCCTGATGGGGTGCCTCATGCAGCATTCTCCGCTTTCAAGTGAAGCGCCGTCCTACTCTGTCGCGGGGACGAGGAACTGGTGAACCGATGCACAGGCCCAGCCCTTCTATCCCACCGCCGATCTCCGGAGTCACTATGCCAGACTCCAAGCACTTGCGCCGGGAGTCGGGCTTCAGGTCATGACGCAGTTCAGCCGGGAGCTCTGGCGGCAGCAGGCAGACTGGAGCGACCCGCGTACCACGTGGGATGCCGGAATCGCCGATATAGTCCAGATCAGCGCCCTGGAATTCCAGGACGGGGCCTATCAGTTCGAGCTGCTCGACCAGAATCACTACTGGTCCAGGCGATTCATTCACGCCAGGACGCCCGGCATTCCATTATGGACCTCGGTTCAGGTTTTCGGCTCGAAGCACGGTCCCGGGGCTGGCTACTGGTTTCTCCGCGAGCGGGGAGCCGATCACGATCTGATCCGCTTGCTCGATGACCTCATTGCAGAGCGCTACCAAAACGAACACCGGCTGACCGGCGTCATGCTGCAAAAGTGGGATGCTACTCGCACCGATGCCCGGCCCGTTCAGTGGACCCTCGGGGATGCCCATCTCCCCGGTTCACCCGCAGAACAGGCGTCCGCTTCGCGAGAAGCGATCGCAGCGCTGAATTCCTGGTTAGCCGGCGCCGATCTGGCTTCAGCCCTCCGTGATCCAGTGCAACGCGAAGGCGGCGCCTTGCAGGTCCAGGCATTGGGCGATGCGGCCGCCCGGGACGTCCATCGGCCCGTTGAGGATCTTGCCTCCATTCGCCTTGGTCGCTGCCATCGCGGCATCGAGGTCGGCTACCCGGAAGTAGTAGAGCCAGTTCGAGACAGGGATCTCGGGGGGCCGGTCGAACATCGCGCCGTTCGGAATTCCCCCAACGGTGAAGATCTGATAGGTCCCCATCGCCCCCATGTCCATGGCTTGCCCCTTTTCCCAGCCGAAGAGTTCCTGGTAAAAGTCCCAGGCCTTCTTCCAGTCGGTCGTGGCCAGCTCGTGCCAGGAGACCGTGCCTACTGGCGGCTTGGCGGACGGCTCGGTGCCGGGCATCGTGGGGGTGAACAGGCTGATTGAAGCGCCCTGCGGGTCCGCAATCACGGCCATCCGTCCCACCTCGGGGATCTCGATCGGGCCCATGTGTACCTGGGCACCGCGACGGGTAGCCAGGGCAACAGCAGCATCGGTATCGGAAACAGTCACGTAGCCAAGCCAGTGGGGCGGAGCTCCTGCTGCCTTGGCTTCCTCGGGGAGGAGCATCAAGCCGCCAATGGACTTTCCGGCGTTCATCCACATCGTGTAGGGGGGGCCTCCGGCGCTGCCCTTCCACGGCTCGGTTGACCAGCCCATCACCTTGGAGTAGAACGTCGTGGCAGAAGAGGGGTCGGTGGTCAGGAGCTCATACCAGACGAAGCGCCCTCGTGGCACCGGCGACGTCGTGGAGCGCGGCCGCTCGGGGGAAGTCTGAGGCGTGGCAGGGGTAGTGGTCATGGCGGAACCTTTCGCTGGGAGGGTGGAACTGGCCAACACCGACGTATCCCGCTCAGACGAATGAGGGCCGGCTTGCCGCACACGCCACGCCCGAGACCGTCTTAGTTTCCGCCGATGCCTCGATCCGGACACATCGCCCTCGCCGGCCGGCCCAATGTCGGCAAGTCATCACTGCTCAATGCCCTTATCGGTGAACCGCTCGCGCTGGTGAGCCGGAAGGCACAAGCCACCCGCCTGCCGGTGGTGGGGCTCCGCACCGAAGGCGAGGTCCAGTATGTGTTTCACGACCTGCCGGGTTTGCTCGACCCGCAGTACCCCATGCAGGAGCGGATGCGGGCCCTGGCCATCGAGGGCATAACCCGCGCCGATCTCGTTCTCCACCTCCATCCGGCTGCCGAAGCGCCTGCGCCTCCCTTTTGGGAAGCGATCGGACCGGCTGAAGGCCTGACTGCCCGGCCGCCGGTCCTGACGGTGTACCCGAAAGGCGACCTGGTACCCCCGGAACGGCGGGCCGATCTGGCCGGGAGCGGGTTCGTCGTCTCGGCGAAGACCGGCGATGGGGTCCCCGAGCTATTGGCCGCGATCGCGAACCGGCTGCCGGAGCGGGGGTTCGCCTATCCCGAGGACGAGATCGGAACCCAGCCCATGCGCTTCTTCGCCGCCGAATACCTGCGAGAAGCGGCGTTCGAGATCCTCGAGGAGGAGCTCCCCTACGCCTTCACCGCGGAGATCGAGGAATTCCGGGAGACGGCCGATCCGGTGTACATTCGTGCCAACCTGTTCGTCGAAACGCCGTCGCAGAAGCGGATCGTCATCGGTGCAGGAGGGCGCACCATCCGGGCGATCGGACAGCACGCCCGCCAACGGCTCGAGCAATTGATGGAGAGACGCGTCTACCTCGAGACCTGGGTGCAGGTGCTCCCCAAGTGGCGGCGCGACCCGGCGCAACTCCGCCGGTTTGGTTTTCCTTAGCCCCCTAGCCCCTAGCCCCCTAGCTCCCTGATCTCTCATGCCCCTCGCTCCCGAGCTTCTCGAGATCCTGGTTTGCCCAAAGTGCAAGGGCGATCTGGAATACCGGCCCGACGACGCGGTCCTGGTTTGTCACCGGTGCCGCCTGGCCTATCCGATCGAGGATGACATCCCGATCATGCTGATCGACGAGGCCAAGCCGGTTTGACGGCGCCGGACCTGGGTCGCATCACCGCGACCGCCCGCCGGGCCGCCGCCGCGGCGGGACACGCCTTCGTCGGGACCGAGCACCTGCTGGCCGCGTCCCTCCTCGAGCCTCATAACCCGCTGCGCGACGTGCTGCGCGAGGCCGCAGTCGCACCGGAAGAGCTTGCCGAAGAGCTCCTGGCGGGGCTCCCAGCGGCTGAAGCCGGTGCCGAAGCGGCCGCACCGCCTCCCCTGAGCCGGTTCGCGGAACGGGCTTTGGAGGAGGCCAGGCAGCCGGGTGGCAACCTGCTCGCCGTGCTGCTCCGGGCTCCCAAAGGACGCATGGCGAGCGTGTTAGGAAAGCGGCGGCTCGATCTGGGGAAGCTTCGGGCGGCTGCGGAACCAGCTGAGCAAGCCGCTCCGGCGGTCGAAAGAGGCGGTCGGGCGGTTGGTCGGTCGGGCGGTCAGGCCAAGGCGAGCAGGGCGAACAAGACGAACAAGGCGATCAGGACAGACCGAGCAGTCAGCCGACCGCCCGCCCGCCCATCGGCCCAACCCCCGAGGGAGCGTCGGCTCCCTCCCCACCTCGAGCCGGGAGCCCGGCCCCGGCGGTCCCGGGTCTTCGGCTGGGGTATGCTGCTGCTCCTGGCGGTGCCGGCTAGCGTGGTCGTTCGGTGGCAGAGGGCTGATCCGCTACTGATCTTCGCACTGGCTGCGATTGGGATGATTCCGCTGGCCGGGATCCTGGGGAAGGCCACGGAGCATCTCGCCGAGCGCAGCGGAGCCATGGTTGGCGGGCTGCTCAACGCGACCTTCGGGAATGCCGCCGAGCTCATCATTGCCCTGGTGGCGCTACGGGCAGGAATGGTCGAGCTGGTCAAAGCCTCCATTACCGGCAGCATCCTGGGCAACCTGTTGCTGATTCTGGGACTGGCGTTCGTAGCGGGCGGGCTTCGGAATCCGATTCTGAGATTCAACCGAACTGCGGCAGGGATGGCGGCCGCGATGCTGGCGCTGGCGGTGGGCGGACTGGTGTTCCCCGCGCTCTTTCACCTGCTGCACCCCGGAACCGTCGCGGAACGGATCGGTCCCTCGGAACTGCGGCTCACCGAGGCCGTGGCGATCATCCTGGCGTTGACGTATCTGGCGTCGCTCTGGTTCAGCCTGAAGACGCATCGGTCGGTGTTCGCCGTGGAGCACGGGGCCCTGCCGCCCGCCGGGTTATGGAAAGTGCGTACCGCGGTGCTGGTGCTGGCGGCTGCCACCGCCGCCGTCGTCGTCGAATCCGAGATTCTGGTCGCGTCGATCGAGCCCGTGATGCGGCGGGTGGGGATTTCGGAGACTGTGCTGGGGCTCATTCTGATTCCGCTCATTGGAAACGCCGCCGAACATGGCGCCGCGGTGACCGTGGCCCGGGCCGGCAAGATCGATCTCTCCCTCCAGATCGCCCTGGGCTCGAGCACCCAGATCGCGCTGCTGGTCGCGCCGCTCCTGGTGTTTGCCGGGTTAGCGACCGGTCACCCGATGAGTCTCTTGTTTACCCCGCTCGAGCTCGTGGCAGTGGGGATCGCGACCGGGGTTGTCGCCCTGATTACCCTGGACGGGGAGTCCCACTGGCTCGAAGGGGTCCAGCTGCTCGCCCTCTACGGGATGATTGTGGCGGCGGCCTTCTTTCTCTGATTGACTCTCGAGGCGATCCTCCCTAAGTTGCTGAGACACAAACCTTTACGAGAGGAGGCGGGTGCGAGTTCGGCCGACCATTCTCTTCTTCGGGCCGGTCGGGGCCGCGATTCCCGACCTGGTCCGGCGCTGGGCCGATGGAAAGGGCTTCCCGGTCGAGGTCCATTCTGATCCCGCTCAAATCGAGGCGATCGTTCTGCGGGGCCACCAGTGCCTCCTTTTCATTGACGCGGATCGGACCGGCGCGGCCGGACTTTCCCTGGTTCGGCTCCTGAAACGCGACCCGTTCACTGCAATCATTCCGGCGTTGATTCTCGCCGGCACCCAGAAGGCCGAGACCATCCAGGCCTGGTTCACCGCCGGGGCCGACGAGGTCCTCACCGACGTATTCCCAATCGGAGAGCAGGAAGCCCGTCTGGAGTTGCTGCTGGTTCGGACCCAGCGGGATGTTTCGGTGCATCCCTCGACCCGGATGCCGGGGACCACCGAGATCGAGCGGGAGATTCGCCGTCGCCTCGAGGGCGACCAGCAGTTCGCGGTCTGTTATGCGGATCTCGACCACTTCAAGGAATACAACGATCGCTACAGCTATTACGACGGCGACCGGGTCATCTATCTGCTTTCCCGAATTCTCCACGACGTCGTGAAGGGCATGCTCGGGTCGCGCGGGTTTGTGGGGCATATCGGCGGCGACGATTTCATCTTCGTCATTCCGGCCGGCGACATCAGCAGTATCTGCGGCGAGTGTATTTCGGTCTTCGACACGCTCATCCCCTATCAGTACAACGAACAGGATCGCCGCGCCGGGTATTTCTTCGGAAAGGATCGCCGGGGCCAGCTCCACCGGGTGCCGCTGATGACGCTTTCGATCGGTATCGTGACCAACCGGCATCGTACCTTTGCCCACCCGGCCGAGGTGAGCGAGCTTGCGACCGAGATGAAGAGCTACGCCAAGACCCTGCCCGGGTCGGTGTACGTGGTCGATCGTCGCTACAGTCGGACCGGTGACGAGCGTGCCGGGACGGCGGCCCAGCGGGAAAGCGCCAGCGGGGTCCGATGAACGTCGCCTGCCCGGGATGCCGAACCGTCTTCCGGGTCGATCCTGCGAAGGTTCCTGCGGCCGGGGTCCGGGCCCGGTGCTCCACCTGCGCAACCGTCTTCCGGGTGGAGCGGGAGGAACACCCGCCATCCCCCCGACCGGCGCCGCTTCGGCAGACCGGGCCGGTCCCCGCGCCGACGGGAGCGGCTCCGACCCTAACCCGCACGCCGCTAATGCCGGCTCCCGCGGCGGCCTCGGTCTCCGCCCCACCTCCGGCGGCCGCGCCGGCGGCGCGGCCGTCCTCACCGCCGCCACCGGCCGCCCCTCCGACCTCGTGGCCGCAAGCGGTGCCGCCCCCGTTCCGGGCCGAACGACCGGAAGCCCCTGCAGTCGGTCGCCCGTGGGGAGAGGAGCAACCGGCGGCGCGCTCGGCGGTGCAGGCGCCGCGCCGGCGGACCAATCCGTTCCTCTCCCAGGATCCGGCGGCTCGCGCGCGGCGGCTGGCCCGCGCCCTGGTGAGCGATCTCGTCGTCTATAACCCGGCCAAACGGCGCGACGGCCTGCGGGATGGTTCCCTCAAGCAGCTGTTCGAAGAGGAGATCCGGAAGAGCTGGGAAGAGTACGTCGAGCAGGTCGGCCGCGAGGTCGCCGAGTCCACCGCCTATTTCACGGACGCGCTGAACGAGATCCTGGCGGACGGCCGGAGGATCTTCTAGCAGGGGCCAGGGACCAGGGTCTCGAGTCCTAACCCGCGATTCGGAGAGGCACGCGCGCCACAGGTGATCCCTGGTCCCCGGCCCCTGGCCCCTGGCCCCTCTCATTAAGATTCAAGGCATGCCAACACTCGACGAGCGTCTCGGTACTCTCGAACAGCGGGCCCACGAGCTGCGAGACTTTCTTTGACCTCGCCGGCAAGGCCGAGCGGCTGCGCCGGCTCGAGGCGCAGCAGGCGGAGCCGGGATTCTGGAGCAATCAAGAGCAAGCGCGGGTGGTGGTCCAGGAGATCAAGGCCCTCAGGAGCGTAGTGGGCCCGGCCGAGGCCATCCTAACCCGGCTCGCCGATGCACGCGGCCTGAGCGAGCTCCTGGCGGCCGAACCGGATGAGGCGATGACGGGGGAGCTCGAGACCGAAGTGCAGAGCGTGGAAGCGGCCCTCGACGCCTTCGAGCTCAAGGCCCTGCTCAGCGAACCGGATGATCCCGGGGACGCCATTCTCACCATTAACCCGGGGGCGGGCGGCACCGAGTCGCAGGACTGGGCCGAGATGCTCTCCCGGATGTACCGCCGCTGGGCCGAGCGCAAGGGGTACGAGGTGAAGGTTCTCGATCTCCAGCCGGGCGAGGAGGCGGGGATCAAGTCCGCCTCGCTCGAGATCAAGGGCGACTACGCCTACGGGTTCCTCAGGGCCGAGAAGGGGGTACACCGGCTAGTGCGGATCTCGCCCTTCGACGCCCAGTCTCGTCGCCATACCTCGTTTGCGTCGGTCTTCGTGTATCCCGATATCGACGAAACGATCGAAGTCGATCTGCGCGACGAGGACATCAAGATGGACGTGTTCCGGGCGTCCGGCGCGGGCGGGCAGCACGTCAACAAGACCTCCTCGGCGGTACGGCTGACCCATCTCCCGACGGGCATCGTGGTGTCCTGCCAGCAGGAGCGGAGCCAGGCCAAGAACCGGGCCGTGGCGTACAAGATGTTGCGCGCCGCGCTCTACAAGCGGAAGCTGGAGGAGCAGGAGGCCGCCCGGGCCGCCATGGAAGCCACCAAGACCGATATCTCCTGGGGGAACCAGATTCGCTCCTACGTCTTCCAACCCTACACCATGGTCAACGATCACCGGACCGATCTGAAGGTCAGCGACGTGCAGCGGGTTATGGACGGCGACCTGGATCCCTTTATCCAGGCTTGGCTCAAGCGGGAGGCGGGAGCGAGGGCGGCGGGCGGGGGGGCCGGGGGGGCCGGGGGGGCCGGGGGGGGCCGGTGAAGCGCAGTTTCGTCGAGGATGCCCGGCGGGCTGATCGGGCGGCGCTGGAAGCCGCCGGGATCGCTCCGTTCGCCTACCGGTACGATCGCACCCATCTCGCGGCGGAAGCCCTGGCACTCTATGACGACGCCATGGGCGAGCAGGGCCCGCTGGTCGCGGTGGCCGGCCGGATTTCGTCGCTCCGGTCTCAGGGCAAGGCGATGTTCGCCCACCTGGAAGATTCCTCCGGCCGGATCCAGGTGTACTTCCGGCAGGATTCGCTGGGAGCCGGCTGGGCCACCGCCGAGCTGCTGGATCTCGACGACATCATCGGGGTGACCGGTCCGCTCTTCCGCACCAAGATGGGAGAGATCACGGTCCGGGCTCTCGTGGTCCAGATGCTCGCCAAGAGTCTTCGCCCGCTACCCCGGGGCAAGATCCGGCAAACCGGCGACGGGGTCACCAGCTTTGGCGGGTTAACCGATCCGGAGATCCGCTATCGGCAGCGTTACGCGGACCTCGCCGTGCATCCCGACGTCCGTCGGATCTTCGAGACCCGGGCCGAGGCGATCCGGTTTCTGCGCCGATTCCTCGACGAGCGCGGGTTTCTGGAAGTCGAAACGCCGATTCTCCAGCCCCAGTACGGCGGGGCGGTGGCGCGGCCCTTCGTCACCCATCATAACGCGCTGGATCTGCCGCTGTACCTGCGGATCGCGGACGAGCTCTACCTCAAGCGGCTGATCGTCGGCGGCTTCGACAAGGTCTACGAGATCGGTCACGACTTCCGGAACGAGGGGATGGACCGCCAGCACAACCCGGAGTTCACCATGCTGGAGGCGTACCAGGCGTACGCCGACTATACCGATATCTTGGCCTTCACCGAGGCGATGATCGCGGACGCCGTGCGGCATTGCACCGGCGGGCCGGGCGTCACGGTGGGACCGACCGCCGTCGACTTTACGCCGCCGTTCGCAAAGCGGCAATTCTTCGACGCGCTGCAGGAACACAGCGGCCGCGACCTTCGCCAGGCGGGAGCAGACCAGCTGCGGGACCTCCTCGGCGGTCTCGGCATCCCGCGCGATGAGCTCGCGGCGATGACGCGACCCAAGCTCCTCGACGAAGCGTTCAAGCACCTGGTCGAGCCCCACCTGATCCAGCCGACGTTCGTGCTGGACCACCCCCTGGTCCTGTCCCCCCTGGCCCGGCGGCATCGCGACGATCCGGACCTGGCGGAGCGCTTCGAGCTTTACGTGAACGGCACCGAGATCGCCAATGCGTTCAGCGAGCTCAACGACCCCGACGACCAGCGGGTCCGGTTCGAGGAGCAGGGCCGTTACCGTGCGCTTGGCGAAGAGGAGTCGCACCTCATGGACGAGGACTTCCTGCGCGCGCTGGAGTACGGGATGCCGCCGACCGGTGGGGTGGGGGTCGGCGTGGATCGGCTGGTCATGCTGATCACGGGCCAGCCGTCCATTCGGGACGTCATTCTGTTTCCCACGATGCGACCGGAGAAGGAGTCGTCAGTCACCAGTCGTCAGTCGTCCGAGAGTCCCGAGCTACCGGGCGATTCGACGACTGAAGACTGAAGACTGGCGACTGAAGACTGCCGACTGACGACTGCTGCCCATGCTGCCTACGAAACTCGAACGCGCCATCGCCCTCCGCTACCTCAAGGGCCGCAAGAAGTCGCGGTTCGCGTCCCTGACCACCATGATTGCGGTGGGAGGAGTGGCGGTGGGGGTGACCGCGCTCATCGTGGTCCTGGGCGTCATGAATGGTCTGCGGGACGATCTCCGGGACCGGATTCTCATTGCGAACCCGCATCTCCGGATCCTGACCTACGGGGCCTCGCTCCGGATGGACAACTGGCGCGAGGCGCTCGAGCTGGTCCGGCGCGATCCCGAGGTAGTGGCCGCCGCGCCCGAGATCCTGACCAAGTCGTTGATCCTGAACCCAGCCGACTACCCTGCCGCGGTCGATGTGGTCGGCCACGGGCCGGAGCAGGGCGTGGAGGCGGTG
Source organism: Gemmatimonadales bacterium (assembly GCA_052389555.1). Taxonomy (GTDB): domain Bacteria; phylum Gemmatimonadota; class Gemmatimonadetes; order Gemmatimonadales; family GWC2-71-9; genus JABFSM01. Next base: position 11,060 of record JBQTHV010000173.1, read on the forward strand.
ACCTCGCTCGAGCGGAACCTGACCCAGGGCGACCTGCGCTTCCAGGCCCGGAGCGACTCGGTGCGCGGCGGCATCGTGCTGGGCTACCGCCTGGCCAACCGGCTCTCGGTCTACCTGGGCGACATCGTGGATCTGGTGCCGCCCACCGCCGCGAAACGGAGCCGCTCGCTGGGCGTGGCGGTGCCCCAGCTCTGGCAGTTCGAAGTCACCGGGCTCTTCGATACCGGGATGTACCAGTACGATGATGGGTTCGCGATCATGGACCTGGCCACCGCGCAGCAGTTTGCCGGGTTAGGCGACGCGGTCACCGGGATCCAGATCCGCCTGCGGGATCCCTGGAAGGCACCTCAGGTGGGCGACAGTCTCCAGCAGCAGCTCGGGTACCCCTACCGGTCCTTCGACTGGCAGAGCCAGAACCAGAGCCTCTTCAGCGCGCTGCAGCTTGAGAAGCGGGCCATGGGACTCATCATCGGTTTCATCATGCTGGTGGCGGCCTTCAACATTATCGGGACGCTGACGATGGTGGTGGCGGAAAAGACCAAGGAGATCGGGATTCTCCAGGCGATGGGCGTGACGGCCGCAGGTATCCGGCGGGTGTTCCTGGCGCAGGGGGCCATCATCGGGGCGGTGGGAACCTCAGCGGGACTGCTCGGCGGATTGCTCCTGTCCTATCTGATCGATCAGTCCGGCCTGATCCGCATCGATCCCGCGGTGTACTTCATCGATCGGCTGCCGGTGCATCTCGAGTTGCTGGACGTGATCGGGGTGGTGCTGTTCAGCTTCGTCGTGGCCGTGGTGGCGACGTTGCATCCATCCCGCGCGGCCGCCCGGCTCACCCCGGTGGAAGCGATTCGCCACGAATGACGGCCGCGGCAAACCGCAACGGACCGGTCCTGGAGACCCGGGGGCTGCGCAAGAACTACATCGGGGGTGATGGCGGCACCATCGAAGTGCTGCGCGGCGTCGAGCTCACGGTCGAGCTGGGCGAGTTCCTGGCCGTCACTGGCGAGAGCGGCTCCGGCAAGAGTACCCTGCTGCACCTGCTCGGCGCCCTGGACCGGCCCACCGCCGGAACGGTCCTGCTCGATGGAATGTCCTACGAGGAACTTGCTCCGGCGGCCCTGGCGGGCTTGCGGAACCAGAAAATTGGGTTCGTTTTCCAATTCCACCATCTGCTCCGCGACTTCACTGCGCTGGAGAATGTCGCGATGCCACTCCTCATTCGGGGGCAAGCGCCCGCGATGGCTCACGCGCAAGCGCGCGAGTTGCTCCGGTCGGTGGGGCTGGGCGGGCGGTTGAGCCACCTCCCGGCCCAGCTTTCGGGCGGAGAGCAGCAACGCACCGCGGTGGCTCGGGCGTTGGCGGTTGGGCCCGTGCTGATTCTGGCAGATGAGCCGTCCGGCAACCTCGATGAGGCGAACGCCGCCAATTTGCATGCGCTGTTTGCGAGCTTGGCCCGAGATTTCCGGACGGCAGTGGTGGTGGTGACCCACAATCGGACGTTGGCCAGCCTGGCCGACCGGGTCCTGATGCTCCATGAGGGTGTGCTGGAGGAAATGGTCCCCAGATGAAGTGCAGCAACTGTGGTGAGCGCGAAGGCGTCATCACTCTGACCCAGATCGAGGAAGGGGAGGTGAAGACCAGCAACCTCTGCGCCGAGTGCGCCAAGGCCAAGGGGATCGAAACCGGGCTCGAACTGGCGGGGACCCCGCTGGGCGGATTCCTGGCAGCGCTGGGGGAGAGTTTTGATCGCGAGCCGTCGGTGGCGGAGAGCGGGGCGTTGGACGCCCGCTGCGGGAGTTGCGGCGCCACCCTGCAGGATTTTCGGGAGACCGGGCGGGTAGGCTGCCCGGAGTGCTGGCGGACCTTTGCAGGGCCGCTGCGCGAACTGCTGCGACGGCTCCACGGGTCCACGCATCATACCGGTATGCGCTACGAAGGTGCCGGGTCGGCTCCCGACACTGCGCCGGCGCCGGCCTCGCCCGCCAATGTCCTCCGGCTTCGCGAAGAACTCCGCCACGCCATCGAAGCCGAGCAATTCGAGCGCGCCGCCGAGCTCAGAGACCAGCTTCGAGAGCACGAATGATCGATCTCTCGCTGTTGCCGGATGGCGGGATGGCCTGGCTGGAAGCCAGTGGGCCGGGGAGCCACCTCGTGGTATCGACCCGGATCCGGCTCGCCCGCAATCTCCGCCATCACCGGTTCGCGACGCGCAACGATCCGGGCGAGCGCGAAACCATCTTCGCCGAAGTGGAACGGGCTGCGGCCGGCACCCGCAGCCTGGGGCACGCGGTTCGATTCCGGCTGGACCGGCTCGAGCCGCTGGACCGGCAGCTGCTTCATGAGCGACATCTGGTCAGCCGCGAATTAGCGGCGACGGAAACTGGCGCGCGGGTCCGAATTGGCGGCGGGTTGCTGGTGCAGGATCACGCCAGCGCAATGGTGAACGAGGAAGATCATCTTCGGCTGCAAGGGCTGCGCTCGGGTTTTGCCCTCGAGGCGGCATGGGACGTCGTCTCGGCGCTGGATCGCGAAATTGGCGATCGGCTCGCGTATGCATTTCACCCTGAATTCGGTTACCTTACGAGTTGTCCGACCAACGTCGGAACCGGGCTTCGAGCCTCGGTGTTGGTCCACCTTCCCGGGCTCGTGCTCACGAAAGAGATCAACAAGATTCTCCAGGGCCTGACCCAGGTCGGGCTCACGTTTCGGGGGCTGTACGGGGAAGGAAGCGAGGTCGTCGGCAACCTGTTCCAGTTGTCGAATCAGACCACGCTGGGCAAGTCGGAGCGCGAGCTGCTGGATCAGCTCGGCAAGCTGGTGCGGCGGGTGATGGAGCACGAGGAGCGGGCGCGTCAGATTCTGCTGCGCGATGCGACCGCGATCCTGGAGGACAAAGTCTGGCGTGCCTACGGCCTGTTGCGACACGCGCGGATGCTGTCTTTCGAGGAAACCATGAACCTGCTGAGCGGCGTGCGGCTGGGCGTGGGACTCAAGCTGATTCCCCACGTGTCGCTGTATTCGCTCAACCAGTTGCTGGTGTGGACCCAGCCCGCCCACCTGGCCGCGGCGCACGGGCGGCCGGTTTCCGACGAGGAACTTCCGGTGCGGCGGGCGCAGTTTGTGCGGAGGATGTTAGAAAAGGAGCAGGAACCAGGGACCAGAGGCCAGGGTCCCGGGGATTCGATCAACGGTTGAACTCCCTGGCCCCGGGCCCCTGACCCCTGGCCCCTGAGAAGACATGAACGGTTACAACTTCACGGATCGGGTTCGCAAAGTCCTCCAGATGGCACGGGAGGAAGCGGCGCGCTTGCATCATGAGTACGTGGGCACCGAGCATATCCTGCTCGGACTCATTCGCGAGGGCGAAGGCGTTGCCGCCGCCGTGCTCACCAACCTGAATGTCGATCTCGACGATATCCAGCAGAAGATCGAGGAGACCGTCAAGAAGGGGAAGGCGGTGGCCCAGCCGGGACCCGATCTTCCCTATACGTCGCGCGCGAAGAAGGTGCTGGAGCTCGCCATGACCGAGGCCCGCGAGCTCAACCATTCCTACGTGGGCACTGAGCATCTGCTGCTCGGACTCCTGCGCGAGGAGAAGGGGATCGCGGCGCAGGTGCTGACCGACGCCGGGGTCTCGCTGGAGCAGTCCCGGGCCGAGACGCTCCGGCTCCTCGGCAGCGACATGCCGCAGCCGCAGGCGAGCTCCACCGCGCCGACCCCGCCGGCCGCGGCCCCCAAGTCGGAGAAGAAGTCCAAAACGCCGGCCCTCGATCACTTTTGCCGCGATCTTACCCAGCTCGCCGCGGAAGGCCAGCTCGATCCGACCATCGGACGGACCAAGGAGATCCAGCGGGTTATGGAGATCCTGGCCCGCCGCAAGAAGAACAATCCGGTGCTCATCGGCGAGCCGGGCGTCGGCAAGACCGCGATCGTCGAGGGGCTTGCCCTCCTGATCGCGAACGGGCAGTGCCCCGACGTCCTGCGCGACCACCGGGTGCTCTCGCTCGACATGGCGGCGGTCATCGCCGGCACCAAGTACCGGGGCCAGTTCGAGGAGCGGCTCAAGGCGGTCATGAACGAGATTGCCCAGAGCCGGAACGTGGTGCTGTTCATCGACGAGCTCCACACCCTGGTGGGCGCCGGCGCGGCGGAGGGGGCGATCGACGCATCCAACATGCTCAAGCCGGCCCTGGCCCGCGGTGAACTCCAGTGCGTCGGCGCCTCGACCCTCAACGAGTACCGCAAGTACATCGAGAAGGACGGAGCCTTGGAGCGGCGGTTCCAGGCGGTGATCGTGGACCCGCCGACGGTGGAGGAAACCATCGAGATCCTGAAGGGGCTCCGCAAGAAGTACGAGGAGCATCACCGGATCAGCCTGCCGGATCCCTCGCTCCGTGCGGCGGCCGAGCTCTCGGATCGCTACATCACCGACCGGTTCCTCCCTGACAAGGCCATCGACGTGATCGACGAGGCGGGCGCCCGGGCCCGGCTCGCCACCCAGGCCCCGCCCGCCGAGATCGCCGCGCTCAAGGCCGACCTCGAGAAGGTGAACCAGGAGAAGGAAGCCGCGGTGCGCGACCAGAATTTCGAGCGAGCCGCCGCGCTGCGGGACAACGAGCGCGATCTCCAGAACCGGATCCGCCTGCGGCAGGAAGAGTGGGAACGGGATCGCCAGACCAAGCGGCCCGTCATCGACGAGGAGGCGGTGGCCTTCATCGTGTCCCGCTGGACGGGGATCCCCCTAACCCGGCTGCAGGAGGCGGAGACCGCGCGGCTCATGCGGATGGAGGAGGAGCTCCACCTGATGGTGATCGGGCAGGACGAGGCGATCAGCACGGTGGCGCGGGCAATCCGGCGGAGCCGCGCCGGCCTCAAGGACCCCAACCGTCCCATCGGTTCGTTCGTCTTCAGCGGCCCCACCGGGGTCGGAAAGACCGAACTGGCCCGGGCGCTCGCCAAGTTCCTGTTTGCCGATCCGCAGGCACTCATTCGGGTCGATATGTCCGAGTACATGGAGAAGTTCTCGGTATCCCGGCTGATCGGCGCCCCTCCGGGGTATGTCGGCTACGAGGACAGCGGCACCTTGACCAAGGCGGTCCGCCGGAAGCCCTATTCGGTCGTTCTGCTCGATGAGATCGAGAAGGCCCACCCGGATGTCTTCAACATCCTGCTCCAGGTACTTGATGAGGGACACCTCACCGACAACTACGGCCGGGTCATCGACTTCAAGAACACCGTCGTGATCATGACCTCGAACGTCGGGGCGCGCGACATCACCACGTCCAAGGCGTTGGGCTTCCACAGCGGCGATCGCGCCCAGTCGTTCCAGAAGATCGCGGAAACCGTGAAGGAGGAGATCGGGAAAGTCTTCAACCCGGAGTTCCTAAACCGGCTGGACGACGTCATCGTCTTCCATCCCCTCGACAAGACCCACATCGCCCAGATCGTGGGGGTCCTGCTCCAGGACGTTCAGCGGCGGATCGGCGACAAGATCGAGCTGACCACCGCCGCGACGGACTTCCTGGTCAAGCACGGGTACGATCAGACCTATGGTGCCCGGCCGCTCAAGCGGGCGATCCAGCGGTTCATCGAAGATCCGTTGAGCGAGAAGATCCTGGCCGGTGAGTTCGTGAGGGGCGAAGAGATCGAGGTGGATGTGGGCCCCGAGGGCGAGAAGCTCACCTTCCGGGCCCTCACCGGATCGCGGGCCTGAACGCCCTGTTGCCGAGGTCCGGCTGCCCCCCGGCCCGACCTGCCGCTCGATGATGGTTCCAGCGTCACCCCCCTCCCCCCCCCCCAGCCGCCTCCACCCGCAAGCCCGGCGCGTGGCGGTCTTCGTTGCCTGGGGATTACTGACCCTGTGGGGGGCCGCCAGCGTGGCGCAAGAGGCCCAGGCCCCTCGCCCGCCGACGATTGACAGCATCGCGGTCATCGGCGCGGTGCGTAATACGGCGCAGCAGGTCATTTCGTCTTCGGCCCTGCAGGTGGGCCAGGCCGCGACCTATCGCGTAGTCCAGCGCGCGATTCAAACCCTCTTCGCCTCAGGTCAGTTCGACGATGTCCGCATCGATCAGCGCCAGGCGGCTGGGAGGTTCACTATCGTCTTGGTGGTGCAGGAACGCCCTCTGCTGCAGCGCTGGACCCTGCGAGGGGTCGAGGCGGTGGACGAAGGAACCGTCCGCCGGAAGATCTCGGTGCCCGACGGCCGGCCGCTCGACCGGAATGCGGTGCAACGCTCCCGGCACGCGATCGACTCGGTGTATCGCAAGCGAGGGTACTACGCGGTCCAGGTCAAGGTCACCGAGCTACCTCAGCCCGGCAACCAGGTGCGCCTGGTGTTCGACGTTTCCCCCGGTCCCCGAGTTGTCGTGAGCCAGCTGGAGATCGAGGGCAATCAGGCCTTCCGCGATCAGGACATCGTGAAGGGAATGACCACTCGCCCGGAAGGGTTCTGGTGGTTCCGCAAGGGAGAATTCAGCGAGGAACGCCTCGAGGATGACTTGCGCGCCAGCCTTCCCGATTGGTATGCCAACCGCGGCCATCTGGACTTTCGGGTGATCCGCGACACCCTGATCGCGGACAGCGTGCCGGGTAAGGGCGTGGTGCGGATCACGGTCGACGAGGGCCCGGCCTACCGAGTCGGCCGCTTCGATGTCACCGGCAACCGCCGGTTCTCCATCGAGGAGCTGAGCGGCTACTTCCCCTTCGGCGCCGGCGCGCTGGCCGGGAGCGGCACGGACCTCGGCGTTCCGTTCAACAAGGGTGCCTGGGACGCCGCCACGACCCGGGTGAGCGATCGCTACGGCACCTACGGATACATCTACGCCCGCGTGGACGCCGAGGAAAGTCGTCGGACCGCGCCGGACGGAACCCATTTCGTCGATCTCAAGTGGACGATCCGGGAGGGCCAACCGGCCACCGTCAACAAGATCCTCATCGTGGGCAACGACATCACCCACGAGCGGGTGATCCGCGAGGCGATCGTGCTGGTGCCGGGGCAGACCTTCAACAAGGAGCTGCTGATCCGATCGTATCAGAATGTATCGAACCTGAACTTCTTCCAGCAGCCGTTGCCCCCGCCGGATGTCCGGCCTGCGGAGAACAACGTGGACGTGGACGTGATCTTCCGGGTGGCCGAGCGCCGCACCGGCAACATCAACTTCGGCGCGTCCCTGGGACAGGGTGTCGGGATCGGCGGCTTCATCGGCCTGGAAGAGCCCAACCTCTTCGGGCAAGCCAAGCGGGGCCGGCTCAACTGGCAGTTCGGCCAGAACATCAATGACTTCAACCTGAGCTATACCGATCCGGCCATCCTGGAAAGCCGGTTCTCGGGGACGATCACGCTGTTCAACTCCCAGCGCCGGTATATCGTGGGCGATGTCGGCCGGATCCGCTCCCGCGGGTTCCAGACCCAGTTCGGGTTTCCCTTGCTGGGCTCCCGCTACACCCGGGTGTTTCTCTTCCAGGGGCTCCAGCAGATCCGCTACACCGATGCCCAGCCCGACATTGCGGAGTCCTTCGGGGTGTGCGACAACTGCACCCGCTCGTCGTTCGGCCTGAGCCTGGCGCGCGACACCCGGATCGGACTTCCGTTCCCGATCGGCGGGTCGTCGCTCACGATCTCGGGAGAACAGAACGGCGGCGTGTTAGGAGGGACCGGGAACTTCCAGAAGATCGATCTGGAGGGCCGCTGGTACACCCCGCTCGGCAGGGCAGGCGGGAGCGACGCGTTCGGCGGCGGGGTGCAGTTCACGCTGGGCTTCAGCGCGAAATCCGGCTTTGCCATCGGGGACGTGGGTCCGTTCTATACCGAGTTGTATTCCATGGGAGGCGTGCAGTACGGGATTCCGCTCCGGGGGTACGACGAGTTCTCGATCACCACCAGGGGGTACGATCCGACGGTTTCCGGCAGTCGCGCCGCGCCTCATTCCTTCGGGAAGGCCTACGCCGCGTTCACCCTCGAAGCCGGCGCGCGAATCAGCCAGACGATTTATCTCAACGTGTTTACCGACGCGGGCAATATCTATTCGCGGGCGCGGGAGTACAATCCGACCCGGCTGTTCCGAAGCATCGGCATTGGGGCGGCGGTGATCTCGCCGCTCGGTCCGATCGGCGTCGATCTCGGCTACGGGCTCGATCGCACCGACGTGACCGGCAAGCGCAAACCCGGCTGGCAAGTGCACTTCCGGCTGGGCAACATCTTCTAATCAGAGGAGCAGGAAACCATGCGGGACACCCTGATGCGATTCACTCGGCGGCTCCTGGTGGGCGCCACCTTGGTCACCCTGGGCGCCGCCTCCGCCTCGGCCCAGGCAGGTGGGGCAGGCGGCGGTGCGCCCGCGGGTCAGCCGCAGAGCGGCGCCGGCACCTTGCGAATCGGCTTCATCCGGGCCCGGACCGTCCTACGGCAGATGCCCGGCTACCAGCGAGCCGAGAGCACCTGGACGAAGGAGGCTGAGGCCGCTCAGGCCGAGGGCCGGAGATTGCAAGCCACCCTCGACTCGGCCATAGCTCAGTACCGCCAGGCCGCGGCGATGATGACCCCTTCGCAGCGAACTGCGCGTGAACAGGTGTTGGCCGCCCAGCGGGATAGCATGACGGCCAAGCTGCAGCAACTCGAGGAGCGGATCGACGCGCGAGAGCGCGAGCTGCTCACGCCGATGCAAACCAAACTCCAGGGAGTGATCGACGCGATCCGCTCGGAGAACAACCTCGCGATGGTGATCGATCTCGACAACCCGGCCTCCGCCAACATCGTGTCGTTCGACAAGTCTCTCGATATCACGGATCGGGTAGCGCGGCGCGCGACACAATCGAACTGAGGTGCGCGCCCCGGTCCCGCTCACGGCTCAGGCGGTCGCCGAGCTGGTGGGCGGCCGGCTGGTGGGCAACGGAGCGCTGGAACTCGCCGCCGTCGGACCGCTCGATCGGGCCGACGGCGCGACGCTTTCGCTCCTGGTGTCGGCCCAGTATCTGCCTGCGTTTCGCCGCTCCCAGGCGGGTGCGGTGCTGCTTCGTGCGGCTCATGAGCGCGAGTCGGACGGTCCGGGCACCCGGATCGTGGTAGCCGACCCGCCGGCGGCCATGGCCCGGGCGGTTGCCGCCATGTTTCCCGGAGCGCGGCCGGCCGGCGGGGTCATCCATCCGAGCGCCCGGCTGGGCCGCGGGGTCCGACTTGGCGCGCGGGTTAGGATTGGGGCCGGGGTGGTCCTCGAGGATGAGGTCACCATCGGTGATGACAGCGAGCTCGGGGCCCAGGTGGTGTGCGGGCCGGGCACCCGGCTCGGACGGCGCTGCGTCATCAAGCCGGGCGCCGTGTTAGGCAGCCCGGGCTTCGGGTTTGTGAGCGGTCCCGAGGGACACGCCCGGATCCCTCATGTCGGCGCCTGCATCCTCGGCGACGACGTCGAAATCGGGGCCAACAGCTGCGTCGATCGCGGCAGCATCGCCGATACCGTCATCGGGGACGGGACCAAGCTCGACAACCTGGTCCACGTGGGCCATAACGCGCGCATCGGCGCGCGGTGCCTCATCATGGGCGGCAGCGTGATCGCCGGGAGCGCCGACATCGGCGACGAAGTCATCGTGGCCGGGCACGCCGCGGTCGGCGGCCATTTCCGGGTCGGCAACCGGGCCCGGATCGCGGCCAAGGCCGGGGTGATCTCGGCGGTGCCAGACGGAGCCGATGTGAGCGGCTTTCCGGCTCGGCCGCATCGGGAATTCCTGCGCGCCCAGGCAGCTCTGTACCGGCTGGCCCGGATCGCGACCCGACTGGAGGAGTTGGCCGGGAGCCGCGATGGCTAGACGCACCGTTGCGGCATCGGCGACGCTCTCCGGCCCCGGGCTGCACACCGGCGCCCTAACCCGGCTTACCTTCCGGCCCGCCCGCGTCGGGCAGGGAATCGTCTTCCGGCGGACCGACCTCCCGGGCGCACCGGAGGTTCCGGCCCGGCTCGATCAAGTTCGCGCCACCGACCGGCGCACCGCACTGGGCCAAGGCCTGGCGGGGATCGAAACGGTGGAGCACGTGCTGGCGGCCGTTGGCGCGCTCGAGATCGACGATCTCGTCATCGAGCTGGACGGGCCCGAGCCGCCTATCCTGGACGGTTCCTTTGCACCCTACGTCGAGGCGCTCGATCGCGCTGGGGTGGGGGAGCTCACCGGAGAACCGCAGAGCTTCCGGGTTAGGGACTCCTTTGCGGTCCAGGAAGGTGGAGCCGCCTACGAGGTAAAGCCGGCCCCGCGGCTTCGGCTCCACACCACGATCCACTGGGACCACCCGCTCATCGGGCGGCAGGCCGGCTGCTGGGAGATTACGCCGGCGCAGTTCCGGCGCGAGCTGGCCGGATCGCGTACCTTTGGGTTTACCCGGGAAATCGAGCAGTTGCGGAGCCAGGGCCTGCTCCGCGGCGGCAGCATGGACTCGGCGGTGGTCCTTTCGGATGACGGTTTGCTCACCGGGCCGCTACGCTGGCCTGACGAATTCGTGCGCCACAAGACCGGCGATATCCTGGGCGATCTCGCGCTCCTGGCCGGCCGCGTGGAGGCCGAGATCACGGCCGTCCGTCCCAGTCACCAGGGGAACGTCGCGCTGGCCCGCGAGCTCCTGCGAACCACTCGGCCCAGCGGAGGTTGGATGTTCGATATCACCAGGATCATGGAGGTGCTGCCCCACCGGTATCCGCTGCTCCTGGTGGACCGGATCGTGGAATTCGAGCCGCGCCGCCGGGTGGTGGGGATCAAGAACGTCACCATCAACGAGCCGTTCTTCCAGGGCCACTTCCCCGGCCACCCGGTCATGCCCGGCGTGCTGATCGTCGAGGCGATGGCGCAGACCGGCGGCATGCTGCTGATGGAGGAACTGGCGGGTGCCAACGGCAAAGTCGTGTATTTCATGGCGCTCGACCGGGTGAAATTCCGCAAGCCGGTGCGGCCGGGCGATCAGCTTCGCTCCGAGGTCGAGGTCCTGCAAGTGCGCGGGGCGAATTGCCGGATGAAGGGGGTGGCTACCGTGGACGGGCGGGTCGTGGCCGAGGCGGAGATGCTGGCCTGCGTGGTGGATCGGTGACCGAACGGATTCACCCGTCGGCCCTGGTTCATCCGGGAGCCGGGTTAGGGCGGGATGTCGAGATCGGCCCCTTCGCGATCATCGGGCCCGGAGTGACCCTCGGCGACGGCTCAGTGGTGGGCCCCCGGGCGTCCCTAACCCGCAATGTCCGGCTGGGCGGCCGGGTCCGGGTTGGCGAGGGCAGCCTCCTGGGTGGGGATCCCCAGGATCTCAAGTACCGGGGCGAGGACACCTGGCTCGAGGTGGGCGACGAGGTTCGGATCCGGGAGTACAGCACCATCAACCGGGGGACCGCGAAGTCCGGATGCACCCGGATCGGCGCGCGGACCTACGTGATGAGCTACGTCCATGTTGCGCACGATTGCCGGATCGGCGAGCGGGTCATCCTGGCGAACGGAGTTCAGCTCGCGGGCCACGTGACCATCGAGGACGGCGCCAATCTTTCGGGGCTGGTCGCAGTGCATCAGTTCGTCACCATCGGGACTCTGGCGTTTATCGGGGGACTCAGCCGGGTGAGCCAGGACATTCCTCCCTACGTGATGGCGGTGGGCAATCCGATCGAGCTCTACGGGCTCAACACGGTCGGGCTCCAGCGGTCCGGGATGCCCCCGGAAACGCTGGCCGTGCTCAGGCGGCTCTACCGGCTCTTGTTCAATTCGAGTCTCAACTTTTCCCAGGCGATCGAGCAGGCCCGTCTCACCCTGCCTCCCCTGCCCGAGGTGCAGCGCTTCGTGGACTTCGTGGCGCATTCCGAGCGGGGTGTGCCGGCGTGAGGACTATTGGCTATTGGCTATTGGTCATTGGCTATTGGTCAACTGGCATGCTTAGCCAATAGCCAATAGCCAATAGCCAATTGCCGTGTTCCGGATCCTCATTTCTGCCGGCGAGCCATCCGGTGACCTCCACGGCGGATCGGTCGTCGCGGCGCTCAGGGCCCGCGTGCCGGGCACCGTGATTGACGCGCTCGGCGGGCCGCATCTCGCCGACGCGGGAGCGAACGTGCGGTTCGGGATGGATCGCCTTACCGTCATGGGTCTCACCGAGATCGTTCGCGCCATTCCCGCCCATGCCAGAATGTTGCGCGCGCTCGAGCAGGACTTCCGGGCCGGCCGGTACCATCTCGCGCTCCCGATCGACTACCCGGGCTTCAACCTGCGGGTCGCGGAGGCCGCGCGGCGGAACGGGGTTCCGGTGCTCTACTACATTGCTCCCAAGCACTGGGCGTCGGGGTGGGGCCACCGGCTAACCCGGCGGCTGGCCCGGGTGGTGGACCGGCTGGCCTGCATCGTGCCCTTCGAGCCCAACTTCTTTGCGGGTTATGGAATCGCCGCCGAGTATGTGGGACACCCCTCGCTGGACGAGCCGGCTCTGGACCGGGGTACGGCGCGGCGCGCGTTCGGTATCGGTGACGACGAGCGGGTGGTAGCGCTGTTGCCGGGGAGCCGTCGTCAGGAGGTCGCGCGCCTCTGGGGTCCATTTCGGGATGCGGCCCGGCTGGTCCGAGACCGGGGAGCCTGCGACCGAGTTCTGGTGGCCGCGATGGCCGGCATGAGCTATCCCGAGTGCGAGGGCCTCGACCTGGTCGAGGGTCAATCCCGGCTGGTGCTTGCCGCTGCCGATGCGGCGATCGTGAAGTCCGGCACGGCAACCGTGGAGGCTGCCCTGGCGCTGGTGCCCATGGTGGTCGCGTATCGCATGCACCCGGTCACCGCCTGGATTGCCCGTCGGCTGCTTCGGGTGCCGTGGATCAGCATGGTAAACCTGATCGCGGGCCGCGAAGTCGTCCCGGAAGTGTTGCAGCGCGAAGTGACCGGGCCCCGCCTGGCCCAGGCCGCGGGCGAGCTGCTCGAGTCCGACAGCGCGAAGGCCAGAGTCCAGCGGGAGGGATTCCGGGTGGTGCGAGAGCGGCTCGGTGGTCCCGGGGCAGCAGGCCGCGTGGCGGCTATTGCAGAAGAGCTGTTAACCCGCAACCGATCGGGTTCGCCGCTCCGGTGAGGCCGTCGAGCCGCCGAGCCGCCGAGCCGCCGAGCCGTCCACTCGAGCGCCGAGCGCCGAGCGCCGAGCCGCCGAGCCAACCGGCCGTGCGGTCGTCCGGCCGTCCGGCCACCGGGCCTAACCCGCAACTCGTGGCCCGCCTCGCCGGACCCCTGGTCTCCTGGCTGGCGCGCTCCTGGCGCATCGAGCTTCGCGGTGCCTGGGAGGCCTGGCAGGCACTCGAAGCGGGGGGCCGGCCCTACGTCTTACTGGCCTGGCACGAAGCGCTGCTCCCCTTGCTCTGGCAGCATCGGGACCGGGGCATGACTATCGTGGTGAGCGAAGCACGCGAGGGGCGCTACCTGTCGGCGTATGCCCGCCGGCTCGGGTATCGCGAGGCCCGCGGCTCGAGTACCCGTGGCGGGGTCCGGGCTCTCATCGCCGCGATTCGCGCACTCCGCCGGGGTGGCAGCGTCGCCTTTACGCCCGATGGGCCGCGGGGTCCCCGCCGCGCTTTCAAGGGCGGCGTGCTGCTCGCCGCCCAGCGCGGTGGGGCGCCGATCGTTCCAGTTCACGCGGGCGCCGACCGGGCCTGGCGGCTCAAGAGCTGGGATCGCATGCTCATTCCCAAACCTTTTGCGCGGGTGCGCATCGCCTACGAGGCGCCGTTCGAGGTCGAGCGGGTGCCCGGAGGCCTGGAGGCCGCCAGGGCAAGAGCCAGTGCGGAGCTCGAGAGAGCAGTGAGCGAGGCCCACCGGTGAGGCGGGGTGATACCCATCGGTTCCTCCGCTGGCTCTGGACCAGCCGGCGGCTCGATGCCCGGCTGCTCCGGGTTATGCTGCTGCCGCTGGCCGGGCTTTGGTGGAGCGCGGTGGCGCTCCGCAACCTGCGGTTTGACCATGGTCTCCTGGGAGCCACCGCCCGGCGGTTGCCCCTCCCATCGGTCGGGGTAGGCAATCTGAGCGTCGGCGGCTCCGGTAAAACCCCGATCGCCAGCTGGATCGCTCAGTACTACGCCACCCGCGGGCTCGTCCCCGGGGTCCTGACCAGTGCCCATGGGCGCGATGAAGCGCTGATGCACCAGTACCGGGTTCCCACCGCCCGGGTCATCGCCGATCCTGACCGGGTGCTGGCGGCCAACCGCGCCCGGGAACAGGGGGCTGGCGTGGTGGTGCTCGACGATGCCTTCCAGCTTCGCGGCGTGGCGCGGGACCTCAATCTGGTGGTGGTGAGCGCGGAAACGGCACGCGCGGTTCGCTGGCCATTGCCGGCCGGGCCGTGGCGGGAAAGCTGGAGCGCCCTGCGACGAGCCGATGGTCTCATCATAACCCGCAAGCGTGCCGAGGCGGTCGTCGCCCAGCAGCTGCTCGAGCGGCTGCGCCCTCGGCTCAGGGCCGGCAGCCTGACGGGCATCGCGCGGCTGGGGGTGGCGCGTTACGAAGGTCTTGAGTCAGGACGCCTGATCGGACCGGAGCTGCTTCGCGGCGCAAAGGTCGTCGCCGCGACCGCAATCGCGGATCCCGAATCCTTCGTGGCCCAAACCAAGACGACCGGTGCGCTGGTGCAGGTAGCCACCTGGCCCGACCATCACCCCTTTTCCAACGACGACGTCGCCTGGCTGGCCAAGGCGGCGCGCCAGGCAGATTACCTGGTGGTCACCCAGAAAGATGCGGTCAAGCTGCGGGGACGCTGGCCGGCCTCGGTCCCCGAACCGATGGTTGCGCTCCTGGATCTGGTCTGGGAGCGAGGCGAGCGAGAGGTTTCGACTGCCCTCGATGCGCTCGTGTCGCCCGGCGCGCGCGACTAACTTTCATCCCCAACCAATTCCCGGGAGACCCGGACTAATGGCCCAGGCAGTGATGCGGGGCGGCATCCGGCCGGAGAAGGACACCTTCCTCGGCGGAGAGAACCCCTTCGAGTCCATGATGGCGCGGTTCGACGAGGCGGCCCAGCATCTGAACCTGGAGCCCAGCCTGCGAAAGGTGCTGCGTCACCCCGAAAAACAGATCATCGTGGCGGTACCGGTGCAGCTCGATAACGGCACGGTCGAGGTATTCACCGGCTACCGGGTACTCTACAACACCGCTCGCGGCCCCGCCAAGGGCGGTATTCGTTTCGATCTCAACGTGACGCTGGACGAAGTGAAAGCGCTCGCCGCCTGGATGACCTGGAAGTGCGCCGTGGTCAACCTGCCGTTCGGCGGCTCCAAGGGCGGCGTGGTCTGTGATCCCGCCAGCATGTCGATGGGCGAGCTCGAACGGCTGACCCGCCGATACACCTCCGGCATTATCGAAACCCTGGGACCGGACTCGGACGTTCCCGCGCCCGACGTCAACACGAACGAGCGTATGATGGCGTGGATCATGGATACCTACTCCATGCACAAGCGCCACACCGTGACCGCCGTGGTGACCGGCAAACCGATCCAGATGGGCGGCTCCCTGGGACGGCGCGAGGCGACCGGGCGGGGCTGCATGATCGTAACCCGCGAAGCGCTGCGCCAGCTCAACCTGCCCGTGCAGGGCACCAGGGTGGTGGTGCAGGGGTTCGGCAACGTGGGATCCACCAGTGCTCTCCTCATGGAAGAGCAGGGCATGACAGTGATGGCGGTGAGCGACAAGGAAGGCGGCATCTACAACCCGAAGGGCCTCGGTATCAAGGACGTGATGCGGTATCTCCAGGAGAACAAGGGGCTGCGGGATTACCCGCGGGCCGACCACATTACCAACGCCGAACTGCTCACCCTCGAAACCGACGTGCTGGTGCCCGCCGCGCTCGAGAACGTGATCACGATCGAGAACGCCGGGAAGGTCCGGGCCCGGATCATCTGCGAAGGCGCCAATGGACCGACCACGGCGGATGCCGATCCGATCCTCCAAGACGCCGGGATTCTGGTGATTCCCGACATCCTCGCCAACGCCGGCGGTGTCACCGTCAGCTATTTCGAGTGGGTCCAGGATCGGGGCGGCTTCTTCTGGGACCTGGAGACGGTTAACACGCGGCTCGAGCGGATCATGGTGAGCTCCTACCAGGAGGTAGCCGCCATGGCGCAGCGGGCCAGGGTGAGCACCCGGATCGCGGCCTACATGGTGTCGATCGATCGGGTGGCGGCGGTGCACCGCCTGCGGGGAATGTATGCGTGATGGCTATTGGCTATTGGCTATTGGTTGTTCCACGGATGGTCGGACTCTCTAGGCGGTGGTCGCCATCCAGAGAACCAATCCAATAGCCAATAGCTAATAGCTAATAGCGAATAGCCCATGCAGACGTTCCTCCTCGCTGTCGGCAAGCTCCGCCCCTACTTCCGCCACGCCTGCGACGACTACCTCCGCCGGATCCGGCGCTATGGCCGGATCGAAGAACGCGAAATCCGTGAGGCGCCTCGAGCTGCCAATCCGGCCGTGTCTCGGCGGGACGAGTCGCACCGACTCGCTCGACTCTTGCCGCCGGAATCCCGCGTGGTGGTGCTGGACCGGACCGGCCGGGCATGGACCAGCGACCAACTGGCCGCCGAGCTCGATCACTGGCGGGAGAGGCCGGGATCGGTGGCCCTGGTGGTCGGCGGTGCTACCGGACTCGAGGCCGGTTTTCCGCAGGGGCGCACCAACCGCGTAACCCGCTGGAGCCTGGGGCCGCTCACCCTCCCGCACGAGCTGGCTCGGGTGGTCGTGCTGGAGCAACTGTACCGGGCCTGGACCATCCTGCGAGGCGAGCCCTACCACCGGTGACGCGTTTCCTCCCGTGACCCTCCCCATCATCGATACCCCCATCGGCGCGCCCGCTCGTCCCGCGGCTCCGCGACCGGAACCGTGGAATCGAGTCCTCGAAGCGGCGCTGATTCCCTCGAGCGGCACCGAACGGCTGGTCGCCCGGCTCCGCGAGCCGGGTGCGGTCGTTGTGACGACGGGTCAGCAGCCGGGTCTTCTGACCGGTCCCGCCTATGCGATCACCAAAGCCCTGTCAGCCCGGGGCATGGCGTTGGCGCTTGAAACCCAGTGGAAGCGCCCGGTCGTTCCGGTCTACTGGATTCCGGGCGATGATCACGACTGGCACGAGGTCAACCATGTATCCTGGCTCGGCGCCGACGGTGATCTCCTCTCGGTGGCCCTGCCCGAGCGACCGGCCGATGCGGCGCTCACCCCGATGTGGCGGCAGCCGCTCGGGCCCGAAGTCCTGCCCGCGCTGGAGCGGTTTGAACAATCGTTTCCTTCCACCCCGGAACGCGCCACCACGGTCGAGTGGTTGCATCGCCATTATCAGCCCGAAGCGACCGTAGCGGGGGCATACGGGGCGGCCCTGGCGGAGCTCCTGGCGCCGTTTGGCGTGCTGTGCCTCGACAGCTCCCATCGGGTCGTGAAGCAGGCCAGCAGCCAGCTGTTGCTCCAGGCGCTGGAGCAATCGGTGGCGCTGGAGCGGGAGCTCACCACGCTCGCCACTTCCCTCACTGCCGCGGGGAACGACCCGGGCGTTACGATCGGCGAGGGAGGTACGCCGGTCTTTCTCGATGGCGTGTTAGGCCGGGACCGCCTGCTGCGATCCGACTCGACCGGGACGTTCGTGCTGCGCCGGCAGCATGCGACCATCGGGCTCGAGGAGGTCCGCCGGATCGCGGCGGAGGAGCCGACCCGGCTTTCGGGGAACGTGCTACTCCGTCCCGTGCTCGAAAGCGCCGTGCTCCCCACCGCGGCGTACCTGGCCGGTCCGGCCGAGCTGCGGTATCTGGCGCTCACCCCTCCGCTCTACCGGCACCTGGGGGTTCCGCGGCAGCTGCCGGTCCCCCGCTGGTCCGGGCTTCTCGTCGAGCCGCGGGTTAGCCGGGTGCTGCGCAAGTACGGCATCACCGTGGAGGACCTGTTGGCCGACGGCGGCCTCGAGGGGCGGATCGCCCGCCAGGCGCTCCCGGAGGGTACCGACGCTGCCTTCCGGCGCCTGCGGGAGACGATTCGTGAAGGGTACGGTCCGGTCATCGAGGCGGCCAAGGTGGTCGATCCGACGCTCGAGCGGCCTGCGGAATCGGCGCGCGGGCAGGCCCTGTTCATGCTCGAGGAACTGGAGAAGAAGCTGGTGCAGCACGCCCGCAAGCGGGAGAGCACCGAGTTGGCGCAGATCGCCCGGGCCCGCTTGTCGGTGCGACCGGGCGGCAAGCCGCAGGAACGGGTGCTCTCCATGGCCGGATTCCTGGCGCGTTACGGCAACGGGATTCTCGAGGAGCTGGCCGCGCACATTGCGCGATGGTATGCCTAACCCGCGGCGCTCCGCGGCGCCGCTGGTCGCGGCCGGCATCCTGCTCAGCCGGCTGGCCGGCCTGGTGCGCCAGCGGGTGCTCGCGCATTTCCTGGGTCTCACCGACGCGGCTGATGCGTTCGCCGCGGCGTTCCGGATCCCCAACTTCCTCCAGAATCTCTTCGGGGAAGGGGTCCTGAGCGCGTCCTTCATTCCGGTTTATGCCCGGCTCCGGTCCCAGGGGCGGCAGGAGGAGGCCCGCGCGGTGGCAGGGGCTGTGATCGGCCTCCTGGCGCTCGTCGTGGCGCTGATCGTGGCGCTGGGGATCACCTTTGCCCCCTGGCTCACCAGCGCGATCGCGCCCGGGTTTGCCGGGGCCAAGCGCGAGATGGTCATTCGACTGGTGCGGATTCTGTTCCCCGGCGCCGGCCTGCTGGTGTTTTCCGCCTGGTGCCTGGGCGTGCTCAACAGCCATGGCCGGTTCTTGCTTTCCTACGCGGCGCCGGTGGCGTGGAATGCGGCCATTGTGGTGGCGACTTTGCTGGCTCCCGGCACGGCCGGGACGGCGCAGCTGGTGTATTGGACCGCGTGGGGCGCCGTGGCTGGAAGCCTGCTCCAGTTCGCGGTGCACGTTCCCGCGGTGCGGCGCGCGGCAGGCCGGGTCCGCCCGACGGTTACTCGGCGCGATCCTAACACGCGCGTGGTTGTCGCCAACTTCCTGCCTGCCTTCGTTGGCCGCGGGGTCGTGCAAATCAGCGCCTTCGTCGACGAGATCCTGGCAAGCCTGCTGCCAACCGGTGCCCTGGCGGCTCTCGCCAACGCCCAGACCCTGTACACCCTGCCGGTCAGTCTTTTCGGAATGTCGGTTGCCGCGGCCGAGCTGCCGGCGCTTTCCGCCGAGGCCAGCGCCGAGGAGCCGAATGACCGGCTCCGCCGGCGGCTCGAGGTGGCCCTCGGCGAAATCGCCTTCTTTATCGTGCCTTCCATTGTCGCGTTGGCCGGGCTCGGCCATGTCTTGGCCGGAGCAGTCTTTCAGAGCGGCCTCTTCTCCGAGCAGGATGCCCGCTACGTGTGGGGAATCCTGGCGGGATCTGCGGTGGGGCTCCTGGCCGGCACCCAGGGCCGGCTGTACTCGTCGGTATGGTATGCCCTGCACGACACCAGGACCCCGCTCCGCTATGCGCTCGTCCGGGTGGGTCTCACGACCGCGCTGGGCTATGTCGCCGCCGTCCAGGTACCGGGATGGGTGGGGCTGTCGCCCCGCTGGGGAGCGGCCGGGCTCACGGCCTCGGCCGGCCTCGCGGCCTGGGTAGAGTTCGTGCTGCTCCGGAGCGGTCTCGATCGCCGGATTGGCCGGACCCGGCTGGCTGCGGGTTATGTAGCACGGTTGTGGGGACCGGCCCTTGCGAGCGGTGCCGTCGCCTGGGGGATCTTGCTTCTCCTCGACGGGCGCGCGGGCCCCATTGCGACCGCGCTGGCCGTGCTGCTTCCTTTCGGGCTGGTCTATCTGGCCGGAACCCGGCTCGCGGGCGTACCGCTTCCCGTCCGGCTGGTGGGCCGCGGCAGAATCTCATCATGACGGTCGCAGAAATCCCCGAGACGCTGCAGCGAAAGCTCGACGCGCTTCCCAGCGCGCCGGGCGTTTACCTCTGGAAGGACCGGGATGGTCAGGTGCTCTATGTCGGCAAAGCCGCCAATCTCCGGAGCCGGGTTCGGAACTACCTGGCCCCTGGTTTCGAAGCTGAGAGCACTCCAACCAAGCAGCGGCTGCGGCAGCTCATCGCCGAACTCGAGACGATCGTGGTCGAGAGCGAGAGCCAGTCGCTCCTGCTCGAAAACAATCTCATCAAGGAGTACCGGCCTCGTTTCAACGTCCGGCTCAAGGACGACAAGAGCTACCCCTCCATCGCGGTCACCCTGAACGAGCCGTTCCCCCGGGTCCTGGTCACCCGCCGGCGCGACATTCCGGGCGCCCGTTATTTCGGGCCCTATACCGATGTGGGCGAGCTGCGGCGGGCGCTTGCGCTGGTGCGCCGCATCTTCACAGTGCGGAGCTGCGATGACGATCTCCCCGCGGTTCGGCGCGAGCGGCCCTGTCTCGACTATCACATCGGGAGGTGTCTGGCGCCGTGTGTGGGCTGGCAGGAGCAGGCGAGTTATCGAGCGATGATCGGTGAGGTGCTGGCCTTCCTCGAAGGCCGGACGGTGGACGTGCGGACCCGAGTTCGCCGGATGATGCGGGACGCCAGCGACCGGGAAGACTACGAGCGGGCGCGAGACCTTCGCGATACCCTCAAGTGGCTCGATGAGATCGAGCGCCCGCCCGCCGTCGAAACGATCGGCCGGGGTGATGCCGACGTCGTGGGCTACGCCCGCGATGGGGACGACGCCGTCGGGGTCCTGTTGCGGGTGCGGGAAGGGCGAATCATCGACCGGGAGCACCGCTTCCTCGAGAACGTCGCGGACGAAACCGATGGTGCTATTCTGGAAGCCTTCCTGGTGCGCTACTACGTGCCGCTTGCGGGACGGGCAGCGCGGGTTATGCTGCCCTTCGAGCCGGCGGAACGGCAGCAGGTGGAAGGGCTGTTGCCGGAGACAACCTGGACGATTCCGCAGCGGGGCACCGCGCGGCGCTGGGTAGATCTGGCGGAGCGGAACGCCAGGCACTTGTTGGAAAGCCTTCGCCTCGAATCGTTCGAGGCCGATGAGCGGGCCGGGGATCCGGTCTATGCCCTGGGCCGTGACCTCGGCCTGGTCATGATGCCGCGGACCATGGTGTGCGTGGACATCTCCACCAGCCAGGGGAAGGACACGGTCGGGTCGCTGGTGACGTTCGAGGCAGGTCGCCCCAGGAAGAGCGAGTACCGCAAATTCCGCATCAAGGGGCAGGACGGCCAGCAGGATGACTATGCCGCCATCCACGAGGTGGTCACTCGCTACCTGGAACGACGCAGCGCCGAGGGCAAGCCCATGCCGGATCTGGTGGTCATCGACGGTGGCAAGGGCCAGCTCCATGCGGCGGTCGCGGCGGCACAGCAGGCCGGCCGGTCGGATCTCCCGATCATTGCGTTGGCGAAGCGCGAGGAAGAGGTCTATGTGCCCAGCCGGCCCGATCCGATTCGGCTTTCTCGCCGGAGCCCGTCCCTCCGGCTGCTCCAGCGGCTGCGCGACGAGGCCCATCGGTTCGGGCTGGCCTACAGCCGCAATCGCCGTCGCGCGCGCACGATCACCTCGAAGCTGCTCGAGATCCCCGGTATCGGGCCAGAACGCCGCCGCCGTCTCCTGGAACGATTCGGCAGTCTCGCGGGAGTCAGCTCGGCATCGGCTGCGGAGATCGCGGCAGTGCCTGGGTTTTCGAGCGCGTTGGCGGATCGAATCGTTCGGTACCTGAGACAAGGAGGTAGTGAGTAGGAGGTAGTAAGCGGGGACAGCCGCTGGCATTGCACGATCCCTGCACCGTCAAGGTCTGTCCCTACTCACTTCCTCCTGCTTACTGCCTCCTCATGGGAGATAATGGACTGGCACCTTGAGTGTGAGACCTGCAAGCGGACGGCAGCTCCGAGCGGGCTACCGACGGTCTGCGAATGCGGCCAACCGTGGTTGGTGCGCTACCCGACCCGCAACTTCGATAGCCCGCGCCGGCTCGGGGATGCGGGCGAGCGCGGCATGTGGCGGTTCCGGGCGTTCCTGCCGCTTCGGCCCCAGGAAGAGCCGGTAACCCTCGGCGAGGGCGACACGCCGCTGATTCCGGTAGCGCGCATCGGTGCCCGGATCGGTCTCCCCAAGGCCCTGGTGAAAGACGAGAGCACGAACCCCACGGGCAGCTTCAAGGCTCGCGGGCTCGCGGCCGCCATAACCCGCGCCCATGCGGGAGGCGCCCGGGCCTTCACCCTGCCTACCGCCGGGAACGCGGGAGTGGCGGCGGCCGCCTACGGTTCGCGCGCCGGGCTTCCGGTTCGGGTCTTTGCCCCCCGAACCACCCCGCCGCCGCTGCTCGCGCAGATTCGGATTTTCGGGGGAGACCTGCACCTGCTCGACGGACACATCGGCGATTGCGGGGTGGCGAGCCGGGCCTATGCGGCGGAGAGCGGCGCCTTCGATCTCAGCACGCTGCGCGAGCCCTATCGTATCGAGGGCAAGAAGACGCTGGGACTGGAGATCGCCGAAGCGCTGAACTGGCAGCTCCCGGACGCGATCATCTATCCGACCGGTGGCGGCACCGGGCTCATCGGGATGTGGAAGGCATTCCTCGAACTCCGGCAGGCGGGCTGGATCGATACCGATGCCAAGCTCCCCAAGATGTTCAGCGTGCAGTCGACCGGGTGCGCGCCCATCGTAAAGGCGTTCGAATCCGGTCGCGACCGTGCCGAACCCTGGCAGGACCCCTGGACCACCGCCAGCGGGCTTCGGGTTCCAGGACCGCTCGGCGATCGGCTGATGCTTCGGGTGCTCCGTGACAGCGGGGGCGGGGCCGTTGCCGTGGGCGATCCGGATCTCGAGCACGAAGCGCGCGAGGGTAGCCGGCTGGAAGGGATTGATTTCGCGCCGGAAGGCGGGGCCTCCATTGCCGCCGGCCGGATTCTTCGCGAGCGGGGTGTGCTGAGATCGAACCAGCGCGTCGTCCTGTTCAATACCGGCGCCGGATGGCTCTATCGTTCAACGCGTGAATTGCCTGGGGAGTGATTCCCGGCGATATTTCGGGGTTATCCGAACCACAGCTTTCGTGCATCAAGGAGTGATCATGATGAGGCGTACCTCGATCCTCGCCGGCGCGGCGCTGCTCGCGGGTTGGGGAGCCGTGAGTGAGATGGCGGCACAGTCGGGACGGACTAACCCGCGCCTCGCCCAGGCGCAGGATCCCAAGTACGTCCAGGGTCTCTGCCCTCTGCGGCCGGGACACAAACAGGTCGAGGCCGGCATTACGGCTCTGCGCAAGGCGTACGACGCCAAGACACCGGACGAAAAGACCAGAGTGCTCGGCGAGGCCCAGCAGACCCTCGTTGCAGCGATCGCCCAGGGGGGGCAGGCCGGCAATGGGGCGGCGTGGTACTATCTCGCCCGGGTGGCGCTGTTACAGGGGGATCCGATCGGCACCGACTCGGCCTTTACCAAGGCGGAAGAGCTGGTCCCGGCCTGCGAGATCGATATCAGCCGGTATCGCCAGAACAGTTGGGCGGCCCTGGGCCAGGCCGGTCTCGAGCTGCAGCGCGCCGGCGACACCGAAGGCGCCCTACAGCAATTCCGCGACGCGTCCTACATGTTCCGGGGTCTCCCCCACATCTATTCCAACATGGGGGTGATCTTCGCGAACAGCGGCCGCACCGACAGCGCGGCGTTCTACTTCGAGAAGGCGCTCCAGATCGGGGAAACCGATTCGGAACTCAGCCAAGATCGCGACAACGCGGCGCAGAACCTGGCTCTCATGTACATCCGCGCGAATCGGCACATGGACGCGATCAAGGTGCTCCACAAGTCTCGCGCGTGGGATTCCACCTCGATTGCGTTGAGGCGGACTGAGCTTGACTCGCTGCGGAAACAGACGGTGACCCCGGCAATCGCGGGCCGGATCGACACGCTGCAGGCGGAGCTCGGGGAGATCGCGACCCGGCTCAACGACACCGAGAAGACCATGGCTATCAGCTTCCGGAATGCCGGCATGAACGACAGCGCGGAGGCTCTGGAGGGCCGGCTGATTGCCCGCTTCTCGGCGACCAACCTGGATTCGCTGGAGACCAGCGACCTGCTCACGGTGGGCGTGGCTGCCTACAACGCCGGGAGATTCGCCGAGGCCGAGCGCGCGTTCGGCAAAGCCGCGGAACGGAACCCGTGGAGCCGGGATGCCCGGTACAACGCGTCGATTACCCAGCTCGCGGTATCGCGTCAGGCGAAAGACTCCGCCGATGCGTTGCGGCGCCAGGCCAGAACCACCCGCAATCCGTCCGCGGCAGTGAGAGCCCGTTTGGCCGATACGGTGAAGTATGATACCGAGTCCCTGGCGGGCTCTCGGAAGCTGGTGACCGAAGCCATCAAGCTCGCCGAGATCGATCCGATGAACGAAGATGTGCTGCGCATCCTGGCCCAGGGCTATCGAGGGCTCAGGGAGGACAGCTCGGCCTACAAGACCGCGGAGCGGCTGGTGGCGCTGCCTTTCAGCGTGGAGATTACGGTGTTCCAGATGGGGGCTTCGAGGGCCCTGCTCGCCGCCGAGGCGAGCGGACGCAACCCGACGGATCCCGAAGGGAAGCCGATCAAGGTGGCGCCGATGACGCTGGTGTTCGAGTTCCTC
Source organism: Gemmatimonadales bacterium (assembly GCA_052389555.1). Taxonomy (GTDB): domain Bacteria; phylum Gemmatimonadota; class Gemmatimonadetes; order Gemmatimonadales; family GWC2-71-9; genus JABFSM01. The sequence continues at coordinate 35,614 of JBQTHV010000173.1, forward strand.
GATGCTAAAGGCGCGGTGCTCGATAGCAAGGAAGTGAACGTACCGGTGCTCACCAGCAGCCAGAAGCAGTCGATCGAGATCGAGGGGAAGGGAAACAAAATCGTGGCTTGGAGGTATCGTCCCAAGCCGGCGTGAGATTGACTGCCACGAGACCGGTAGCCATACTACCGGGGTTCGCGGGCGTAATTCAGGGGTAGAATGCCAGCTTCCCAAGCTGGACGTCGCCGGTTCAAGTCCGGTCGCCCGCTCTCCTCCTCTCCCAGGTTGGTAATTCCTATGACTCGTGTGATGAAATGTCCGACTTGTCGCAAGCAAACCTCATGGCAAGGAAATCCCTATCGGCCATTTTGTTCGGAACGCTGCCGGACAACGGACCTCGGCGCGTGGGCGTCGGATTCATATCGTATCTCCGGCGAAAAAACCGCTTCGGAAGACCACACTCCAGACGCTAAAGCCTCAACAGCTAGCCCAACGGCAACTAAAACGTAAAGCGTCAAAATGAGAGAAACCTTTCTCCTTTACTTGTGACGTTTGCCCCATTTACGCTTTACGCTTTACGCTTTACGTTCTGCTTGTGCCCATCCATCCAACCGCGATTATTGACCCGCG
>JBQTHV010000174.1:0-25158 GCA_052389555.1 Gemmatimonadales bacterium
CGCGATGTCCTTCTGATTGGCGCGGCTCGCCGGGTTATGCACGTCGTTGTTGTAGTTGAGGAGATAGACTTCCTTGCCGAGCCGCCGCATCGCGACGAAGAACTCGATCCCCTGGTACCACGGGACCGCGTCATCCATGTCGTTGTGCATCATGAGGAGCGGCGTCGTGACCCGGTCCAGCCAGAAGAGCGGGGAGTTCTCGAAGTAGCGCATCGGGGTCTCCCACAGCGACCCACCGATCCGGCTCTGCCCGGTCTCGTACTGGAACGACCGCGCCAGCCCAGATCCCCAGCGAATCCCGCCGTAGGCGCTGGTCATGTTGACCACCGGCGCCCCTGCCATCGCGGCGGTGAACATGTTGGTGCGGGTGATGAGATAGGCGGTTTGGTATCCGCCCCAGGACTGTCCCTGGAGGCCGAGCCGCTTGGGATCCACGAAACCGCGGGCCAGCAGCGCCTGGACTCCGGGCACGATCGATTTGAGGGCGCTGGCACCTGGATAGCCCTCCTGGTAGTGAATGTCGGGCTCGAAGATCAGATAGCCGTTCGAGACATAGTGGGTCGGGTTGATCACGTTGCGCCCGTTGGGCGGGACATAGGAATGCAGGTTTTGGGAGAGCTGCTCGTAGAAGTACGCGATCATCGGGTACTGCCGGGTCGAGTCGAAATTCTCCGGCTTGTAGAGCAGCCCTTTGAGCGGCACCCCGTCCGCGCTGGTCCAGCGCACCAGCTCGACGGTTCCCCAGCGGTACTCCCGCTGCTGCGGATTGGCCTCGGAGATGCGGGTTAGTGACGCGAGCGAGGACCCGGTCCAGAGATCGGGGAATTCCGTGAACGTCCCCCGCGTCACCAGCCATTGGCCGGCATCCTCGGCCTTCTGGGGAATCCCGAAGGCCGCCTCGGCCATGACGATGCGTTCCGGCGCCGCCCGAACGCCCAACCGGTCCCGATAGAACCCGGTCGCCCTGGTCTCGTCATCCACCGCCCGGATGAGCAACGGCTCCGCGGGGTCGAACGGTTCCGTGGTTCCGCCACCGCCAAAGGGGCCGCCACCGCCGCCCCCGCCGCCCCCGCTGCCCCCGCCACGCGACCGCCTCGTTTGCATAACCCGCAATACCACGTGCTCGGTGCGGCCCAGGGAGTCGGTCACCATGACGGGCGGCCGCTTGCCCTCGGGATCCAGCTCCCACACGTCCCAGCGATCGTAGATCAGAACGGACTTGTCGCCCGTGGTCCACCCGGCCACACCCCAGGCGCCGGGGATCGACGGGGTATCCCAGGTTTCCTGCTCGAAGCTCACGCCAGTCAGGCCGCCGGTGAGATCGGCCGTCTTGCCGGTTCGCGTGTTATGGGCGTACCAGCGGCCCCGGTCGAAGAAGGTGATGTACCTCCCGTCCGGCGAGAGTTGCGCCGAGCCGCTGATCTTCTCGCGGATGAGCCGCAGCGTCCCGCTGGTCGGATCGAGCGCGTAGACATCCAGGCCCCCGTCGCCCCACATAGACTCGATCCGGTACCGCTCCCGGCTGGTCGCCAGCCCACTCTTCGCGTCATCCGCAATGTCCACGGTCGGAATCGAGTCGCTGGCGAGCGGCACCAGCTTCCGCGAGCCCGGGAAGTAGATCGCCTGGAACGAGCGGTTCCGGTCCCGCGCCGCGGAAAGCCGCTGGGCGGGCTGCAGCGCGGGGTCTTTCCAGTGCCAGAGGTCAAAGACAGCCTTCCCCACGAGGGAATCAGCCGGGACCGAGTCGGGCAGGATCGGCGACAGCCCCACCAGAATCGCATTGCCCGCCCGCGTGAAGCTCACCCCTGCGTTGTCGTTGATCCGGGTTCCTTCGGCGAGCACTGCTGGGGTGACCGCGATACCCGCCGCCCCCTGCACGGCCGGACCCGCGGCTCCTCGTCGTGACGAAGTGTTCTTGATCACCGCGTGGTATACCGAGAACCGCGGCTTCTCCTTGCCGAACTCTGCCCGATTGGACAGAAACGTCACCAGGGTCCCGCTGCGATCGAGCGCGATGGCCTTGTAGTCGCCCCGGCCGGTAGCGAGCGTGACCGTCGTCCCGGAGCGGAGGCTCCGGTAAAAGGCGCCGTCCCGCGTCGAATCGCGCGAAACAACCGTATAGGCGAGCGCCTTCGCGCTGTCATCGAACGTGTAGGTCAGCACATCGTTGAACCGCTCCGCAACACCAGTGGAGAGATTGCGGAGCATGAGCGGCGATCCATACGTGCGACGCGGCGCGCTGCTTCCTCCCGCAGCCTGAGGAGGTCGGCCCCCTCCCTGGCCGGCCCGAGTCGTGTCGGCCGTCGAGTCCGGCTCGGCGAGGTAGGCGAGCCAGGTCCCGTTGCGGGGAAGCCGGAAGGAGCGGACGTTCGGAATCGAGGCCACCGAGCCATCTGCGAGGTTGAGGATGGCGAGCGAGTTCCGGGTCTGGCTTGCGCCCGCTCCACCTGCTCCGCGGCCTCGCTGGCCCGCCCCCCGGGCTCGCTCCTGCTGTTCCAACTCGCGCTGCGAAGGCTGCACAATGACAACGACGAACCGGCTGTCGGCCGAGAACTGTGCCGGCGAGGCGTTCGGACCAGCCGGCTCCGCCTCGGGATTCGCACCCGCGGGAGGCCGCAGCCCGCCGGGCACATTGTTGGGCCGGCCGAGGAATCCCCGTGGGACGCGGTACTCGGTAGTGTCACGAGTCGAGCGCACCACCAGCTCGCCGTCGCCGACCTGGGGAATCAGGGTGTAGGCCGCCCAGCGGCCGTCGGGCGAAAGGCTCGCCCCGGTGATCGAGCGCCAGCGGTCCCAGTCGGCCTGCGTCAGGGGACGCTTGGCACTCGGGCCCTGAGCCAGAACGGCGGTGGCTGAGAAAAGACCGAGGAGCGAGATGATCCGAATCGCGCGCATGGGGGATACCTGAGAGATGGTGAGGTGACCCGTAAAATACGTGGTGGGTTGCTCTCGGGTTGCCGGGGGCGCCCTACTCTCCCAACCCTTCCCGGGCGTAGGCGCCGCAAACCAGGACGGCCATCGAGGTCGGCCGGATCTAGATGCCCGGCCCTCCCACCACGGCGATGGCATGGGCAAGGGTCCGGCTGATCTCCCTGAGCTCGGAGAACTCGGGATGGCGCGGGCTGACCCGCCCGGCGGTCAGGTCCGAGGCGAGCCGGCCGCAAATCTCCCGGGCCCGGCGCATGCGGAACCGTTCTTCGAAGGCAGGCCCATCCTCATCCACCGGCTGGTTCATCAGGGTCCAGAGCCGGAGCCGGGCATCGTCGAGAGTGCCTTTGAGGTCGCTGATGTCGCTCGTCGTGATGGTCCCATTGCGGAAGCCGACCTCGATCGTCTCGACGGCATAATTGATCTGGGAAATGAGCTCCACAATGCTGGGTCCGGGCATGAGGATCTCCGGGCTTGAAGAGTCGGAATACCGCTCGACCAGACCAAAAGTAATCCACCGCTCGCCCTGTTCGCCCCGTTCGCCCTGCTCGCCCGCCGGCCCTGTGTGCTGCCCGCCATCTGACGACGTCGAAACAACGGAACTCAACAGGAGACCCGCCATGACCATCGAGAATCTCAACGAGTTATTCCTCCACGAGCTCAAGGACATGTATGACGCCGAGCAGCAACTCGTGGAAGCCCTGCCGAAGCTGGCGGAGGCCGCCTCGGATCCCGAGCTGACCAAGGCGTTCCGCGATCACCTGGAGGAAACCCGGGCTCACGTGAGCCGGCTGGAATCGGTTTTTACAAGCCTGAAGGAGGAGCCCGACCGGGAACCCTGCGAAGGCATGGAAGGAATCCTCAAGGAGGGCATGGAGCTCGTGGGAGAGGAGGTCGATCCGGCGGTGCTGGACGCGGCGCTGATCGCCGCCGCACAGCGGGCCGAGCACTACGAGATCGCGGCCTACGGGACGTTACGGGTCTGGGCGGCGACCGCGGGACTCGATGAGGAAGCGATCGCCTCACTGGGAGAGACCCTGGAGGAAGAGAAGGCGGCCGACCAGAAGTTGACCCGGATCGCGGAGGCGAGGGTCAACCTCGAAGCCGAAGCCGGAGGGACGAGTAAGCCGGAAGTGAAGGAGTGGGAAGAGGAGGAAGAACCCGCGACCGCCGCCACGCGAACCCCGGCGCGACGCCGAGCCAAACCGGCCCGGCGTCCTTCTTCGGCAGACCGGAGCCGGCGGCCAGCGCGGGCATCGAAGCCAGCCCGCAGCCGTCGGTCGAAGGCCCCCTGATCCGGCGGCCGGTTAGTCGATCCGGCGGCTCGCGCGGGCCAGCCGCTCGAGCCCCTCGGCCAGCTCGTCCTCGCGCATCAGCATCTGGGGCGCGATCCGGATCACGTGCCCGAACAGGCCGCCCGTTCCGATGAGCAGCCGCTCCTCGCGAGCCGCTTCCAGGAGCGCGGCGGCCTTCTTCGGGCTGGGCTCCTTGGTAACCGGACTCTCGACCAGCTCGAGCGCCTGCATCAGACCCATGCCGCGCACGTCACCGATCCACGGGTGATGCCGGGCCAGTTCCTCGAGCCCGGCACGGAGCCGCTGGCCTAACCCGGCGGCGCGGGCGGGCACCTGCTCCCGCTCCATGACCTCGAGGGTCGCATCCATCGCCGCCATGCACACCGGATTGCCGCCGAAGGTCGAGATCGTCTTCCCCTGCCACGCGGCGGCGATCTCGTCGCGGGTTATGGTGGCCCCCACCGGCATGCCGTTCGCCACGGCTTTCGCCATCACCATGATGTCGGGCTCGACGCCCCAGTGCTCGATCCCGAACCAGGCGCCGCCGGTGCGCCCGAATCCCGCCTGGACTTCGTCCAGGATGACCAGTCCGCCGTACTGGCGGACGATCTCGGCCACCCGCTGGAAATAGCCCGCCGGCGGCACGATGTACCCGCCTGCTCCCTGGATCGTCTCGGCGAAGAACGCGGCAGGTTTGCCGTTCGTCATGGTGAGGATCACTTCCTCGACGTCGCGGGCGTATCGCTCGGCGCACTCGTCGTGGGGCGGACCGTAGGCGCAGCGATAGCAGTAGGGCGACAGCGCGTGCTTGACCCACGGGACCGAGGCGCCCAGCGGATCCCAGCCGCTCATCGCGGTGAGCGTCGTCCCCAGCGTCGAGCGGCCGGAGTAGCCGTAGCGGAGCGCGATGATGTCATTCCGCCCGGTGTACATCCGGGCCAGCATGATCGCGGTCTCCACCGCCTCGGTGCCGCTGTTGGTGAAGAAGGTCTTGCGGAGCCGGCCCGGCGCGATCCCGGCGAGGCGGCGGGCCGCGTTTACCTGTGGCTCGTGGAGATAGAGGGTCGAGACGTGCCCCAGCCGGCCCACCTGCTCCCTAACCCGCTCGACCACCTCGGGGTGGCAGTGTCCGATGGCGGTGGTGAGAATGCCGCAGAAGAAATCGAGGTACTCGACCCCGTCGGCATCGGTTACCAGCGAGCCGCTTCCCTCGACGAGCACCAGCGGGTCCCGGTAGTACGGAAGCGCGGCGGGAATGATGAAATCCTGCCAGCCGGCTTTGACGGCGGCGGCGAGCTCGGTGGTCGTTTGCATGGGACCTCCGTGTTAGGGCTATTGGCTATTGGCTATTGGCTATTGGCTATTGGCGCTCGGTCGGTCAGGGGCCGCTTGGACGGGTCTTCCTTCGCGGCCCCAACTCCATCCAATAGCCAATAGCCAATCGCCAATCGCCTACTTGAGCGTCACCACCAGCGGCAGTTTGCCAGGCTTGATGTTCTCCTTCCCGATTTCGACCTGCATCGGTCGCGGGCTTCCGTCAATCGTCAGGTGGAACCGAAGCGTGGTCACCGTATCGTCCACCCGGAACCGGAACCCGTCGATATCGAAATCGGTGCGAGACGACCAGACGATGGTGTGGTCGTCTTCCTTCTCGATCTTGTCCTGTTCCCGCTCGACCACGACCGGAGCGCGCCCCGGTGCGACCCGGGTCCGCCCTCGCGGACCGACCCAGACCCGGGGGGGACGGCCCGGATAGAGCACCTTTCGCTCCGACTCCGCGTCAATCCGCTTGAGTGACTTGAGCTCTCCGCCCTCGGCCACGACGGTGCCGGCAAAGTGCCGCCGCACGCCCTTGGTCGTCCAGCGGATCTGCCAGCCGTCCTCGTCATGCCACAGGTAATAGCCGAGATCGACCCCCTCGACAGAGGCAGGCCGACCCTCGAACTGGGCCGCCGCTTGGGCCGCGAGCGGCTGGGAGAATCCGGCGAGGATGGCAGTCGGCACCAGGAGTCTCGTCACTCTCATCGGGAACCTCGCTGTCGGTGCGGTCAGTCTCACCAGCGCGAGATCACCACACGCTGGTCGGTAAAGAAGTGGATCGCGTCCTTCCCCTGCGCCTTGAGGTCACCGTGGAACGAGGCGCGGGACCCGCCAAACGGAAAGAACGCCATCGGGGCCACCACCCCGATGTTTACCCCGATCATACTGATTCCGGCCCGATAGCGGAACTCGCGGGCGGCGGCGCCGCTCCGGGTGAACAGCGAGATGGCGTTGCCATAGCGGTTCCGGTGCACCAGCTCGAGCGCCGCTTCGAGAGACTCGGTCCGGCAGAGCCCGGCCACCGGTCCGAAGATCTCTTCCTGACCGATGCTCATCTCGGGAGTGACGTTTTCGAAGACGGTCGGGCCGAACCAGTGACCCTTGGGATAGCCGGTCACCGTAGCCCTACGGCCATCCAGCGCCAGGCGCCCACCTTCCCGCTCGCCGCTCGTGACGAAGCTGGTCACTCGCTCGCGATGGGCGGCGGAGATCACCGGGCCCATGGTCACGTCGGGATCGAGTCCGTAACCCAGCCTGAGGCAGCGCGCGCCGTCCAACACCCTCTCACGCAAGGGCGCGTACGCGTCTCCCACCCCAACGACCACGCTTCCCGCCAGACAGCGCTGGCCGGTAGATCCGTAAACCGAGGAAACCACCGCCTCCGCCGTGGCATCGAGGTCGGCGTCCGGCAGCACGATCATATGGTTCTTCGCGCCCCCTAACGCTTGGACCCGCTTTCCGGAGGCCGCAGCGCGAGCATAGATCTGGCGGGCCACCGCGCTCGATCCGACAAACGACACACCCACCACATCCGGATGGTCCAGTAGTGCGTGGACGCAGTCCTGGTCGCCGTGGACGACGTTGAGTACCCCCTTAGGCAACCCCGCCCGTTCCGCCAGCTCCACCACCCGCTGATGGGTGAGTGGATCTCGCTCGGACGGCTTGAGGACGACGGTGTTACCGGCTGCGATCGCCACGGGCCAGAACCAGAGTGGAATCATCACCGGGAAGTTGTACGGCGTGATGACCGCGAATACGCCAAGCGGTTGTCGAAAGGTCTCGCAGTCGATCCCGGCGGCGATGTTCTCGAGCGTCTCGCCCATGAGAAGCGTGGGAATCGAACAGGCATGGGCGACGCTCTCGATCCCGCGTTTGAGCTCCCCCAGCGATTCCCCCCGGATCTTCCCATGCTCCCGGGTCATCGTGGCGGCGAGCTCGTCCTGGTGCTCCTCGAGCAAGCCCTTGAGCCGGAACAGAATCTGGGCCCGATCCACCGGAGGATGGTTCCGCCAGCGGGCAAAAGCCCGCGCGGCCGCTTCGACCGCGCGAGCAACGTCGGTACCCGATGACAGCGGCACCCGGCCGAGTTCCTCGCCGGTCGCTGGGTCGCAGACGGGAAGGGATCGGGTCGCGCTCGAGCTGGCCCAGGCGCCGCCGATGTAGTTCGGGATGGTCACGGTTTGATAATCTACCATGCAGGAGGGCGGACGGTCCGTCCGTCCGTCTGTCCGTCTATCCGTCAGCAGACCCCTGGGGGCCGGCCGTATCTTTGGGAACCCCCTGCACGAGATGAGATTGGCATGATTGCCACCCGCGCTGCTCTCCGTCGAGTCTGGTCCGTTGGCCTTCTCCTCCTGCTTCCGTTGGGACAGGGGTTCGCCCAGGCCACGACTGCCGCACCGCCCGACATTGCTGCCAAGCTGGCCGCCGCCCGGGCACGACTCGCGGCCGAAACCTACGTCACCCCGCCCGAGGACTTAGTTCGCCTGGTCACGGCGCCTCGACAAACCAATTCCACGCTCTCGCAGCAAAGTCCGGACGGCAAGCTGTTTCTGCGAGAGGAAACCGACGGCCTGCCCGGCATCGAGCGGCTCGGGAAGCTGCACTACTACTTTGCCGGACTGCAGGTCGATCCCGCGGCGCACCGCGCCCGCTCGCTGACCACGCGGGGGGCCACCCGGCTTCAGGTCATCAACGGGGAAACCGGCGAGACGCGCGACATCGCCATTCCCGCCGGCGCGACCGTCACCAGCCCGAGCTGGTCTCCCGACGGAAAGCAGGTGGCCTTCATCGCGAACTTCTCCGACGCGTCGCACCTGTATGTCGCCGACGCAGCGACCGGAGCGTCCCGCCAGCTCACCCCGGTGCGCCGGCCGCTGCTGGCCACCCTGGTGACCTCGGCCGACTGGACCGCGGGCGGGGCGACGATCCTGGCGGTGCTGGTGCCCGAGAAGCGGGGACCCGAACCGGCCCCCCCGTCAGTCGCGCGGGGACCGCGGGTTAGGATCTGGCTCGACAGCGCGAAGTCGCCCCAGCGCAACTTCGCCAACCTGCTCCAGGACCCGAACGACCACGACCTCATGGAATACCACGTGACCGGGCAGCTCGTCGCGATCGACGTGCGTAGTCGCGCGGTGCGTCCGATCGGCGCGCCGGGCATGATCCAAAACGTGGACCCATCGCCCGAGGGCAAGTACGTGCGGGTCACGACGCTACGGCGGCCGTTCTCCTATGTCGTGCAGTACAGCAACTTCGCGCAGGTCGAGGAGATCTGGGACGCCACCGGCAAGGTCCTCGCCGAGGTAGTCAAGCGCCCCCTCCGCGAAGCGCCCGACACCGGTGACACGCCCGGCGTCCGTCCCGAAGGCAACCGGCGCTCGCTCACCTGGATGCCGAAGGGCGAGGGCCTCTACTATCTGGAAGCGATCGCCCGCCGAACTGGCGATGCGGGTCAGGCCGACTCGGCACCCGCTGCCCGGCCGGGCACCGGCGCGGGGCAGACCGGAGCCGGCGGCGGCCGTCCAGACCGGCTGGTCAAGTGGTCGCCACCGTTCGGCCCCAACGACACGACCACTCTTTATCGGGGCGATAGCCCGATCTCCCAGGTCGTCCTCAGCGAAGACGGAGAAACGGCATTCTTTGCCAGGACCCAGAGCGGCATGGGTGAGCTCTTTGCCGTCGAGCTCGCCCGCCCGACCGAGCGGCGGGTGATCGTGCGGCAGCGCAACTACACCCCGACCATCGCGGGGCGGGGTGGAGCCGGCGGGTTCGGGGGCGGCGGCCAGCGGGGCGGACCGAGCGATTCGGCCTTTTACAACAATCCGGGAGCGCTCATGACCTCCCGCGGTGCCGGTGGCGTGGTGGCGGTTCGGTCATCGGACGGAGCGGTCTATCTGTCGGGCACGCGATATGACCGGAACTTTCTCGAGAACATTCCCCGGGCCTTCGTCGACCAGGTGACCCTGGCGACCGGTGCCAAGAGCCGGACCTACGACGGGTCCGCCGATGTCTCGGAGACCCTCACCGCCCCGCTCAACCGGGACTTCTCGGCCATCGTGGTGGTGCGAGAGTCGCCTGCCGAAGTCTCCAACGCGTATCGCCGCGACCTCAAGACCGGAGCGGTGACTCCGCTCACCCGGAACCGGGATCTCACTCCCGAGTTCACGGCCCTAACCCGCAAGCGTCAGGTGGTGACCCGGGCCGACGGGATCAAGTTCGTGGTGCGGGTGACCTTGCCGGCGGACTATCAGACCGGCACCCGGCTGCCCGGGTTGCTCTGGCTCTATCCCTACGAGTACACCGACCAGGCGGGTTATGACCGCACCCTGCGCAGCGAGAACGTCAAGCGCTTCCCCTCGTCAGGCGCCCGCACCATCGAGTTCCTGGCAACCCAAGGCTACGCGGTGGCGAACTTCGACCCGCCGATCATCGGGGAGCAGGGCCGCATGAACGACAACTACGTCGCTGATCTGCGGATGAATCTGTACGCGGTGATCGACGAGCTGGACCGTCAGGGATTCATCGACCGGACCCGACTCGCCATCGGCGGCCACAGCTACGGCGCGTTCAGCACCGTGAACGCGTTGGTGCACACGCCGTTCTTCCGGGCCGGCATCGCGGGCGACGGGATGTACAACCGTACCCTGACGCCCAACGGCTTCCAGAGTGAGCGCCGGGATCTCTGGAGCGGGCAGAAGACCTATCTCGACATGTCGCCCATGCTCTACGCGGACAAGATGCAGGGCGCGCTGCTGATGTACCATGGACTCGAGGATCAGAACGTCGGCACCGATCCGATCAGCTCGATCCGGATGATGCAGGCGCTGCGGGCCGCCGGGAAGGTCGCGGCGCTCTACCTCTATCCCTACGAAGATCACGGCCCCGCAACCCGCGAGACTCTGCTCGATCTGTGGGGCCGGTGGACCGCGTGGCTCGATCTGTACGTGAAGTATCCGGGAATGGCAAAGGCAGGTCCGGTAGCGACATCGAACGGAGACGCGAGGAAATAGCGAGTAGGAGTTGTACCTCCCCGCCCACCCGAACCGTCTCCCCCCCGTGGGAGGCCTGTCGCCTCCCAGGGAGGGTACCGCGGTGAAACCGAATCGTCACATGGCAATTCTCACGGCGCTCTTCGTGGCGGTGTTTGCCGGAACGGGGTGGGCGCAGACCAATGGCGTCCACCTCGGTATTCGCAATTGACGACCGCCTGACGGCCAGTTCGCCGGTTCGCCCTGTTCGCCCTCTCCTTACCTGTTCGCCCTGTCCGCCCTGTCCGCCCTGTCCGCCCTGTAATTGGCATACCCATTGCTCTTCACTACTCCGGTTGCCGTCCTGGACCGGGAGACACCCGGCCTTGCCTGTCCCGGCCTGACCCGCTCACCCCTCGGGGGTCTTCCGGGATTGGCGGAATGGAGTAGGTTTTCCCCGGCGGCCTGCGGTTTAGGGCCGCCTCTGTGTCGCTGCACGCCAGCATTTGCATGTGATAGGGCCGATGACGAGTCCGATTCTCACCGCAACCTACCCCGCGACCGGCTGGTCGATTCCTGCCTCGACGATTTCTGCAGGGCGGTATCTGCTGCGTTTCGCTAGAACCGAGGCGGAGCTCGACCGCATCCAGCGCCTCCGCTACCAGGTCTATCACCAGGAGCTCGGCATTGGCGCCACCGAGGGCCACTCGACCGGGAAGGACGAAGACGAATTCGACGCCGGGTGCCATCACGTGCTGGTGGAGGAGCGGGAAACCCGCGACATCGTCGGCACCTATCGCCTGCAAACCGGCGAGATGGCGCAAGCGAGCGGGTTCGCGTCGGCTCGGCTATTCGACCTCGATGCGCTGCCGGCGAGCGTGCTGGCGCAGGCCGTGGAGGTCGGCCGGCCCTGTCTTGCCAAGGGGCATCGCCAGCACCGGGTGCTCCATCTCTTGTGGCGAGGCATCGCAAGCTACCTAACCCGGAACCGGAAGCGCATGGTGTTTGGGAGCTGCGGGGTTCCCGGGCAGGATGAAGATCTGGCGCTCGCGATGCACGGCCATCTCCAGGCCCTCGGCGCCGAACATGCCTCGCTGCGGGTTCTCCCGCAGCCGCACACCGCGTGCGTCGCGGGGGATCCGAGCTCGAACAGTGCTCCCCGGCTCCCGGATTTGTTCAACGCCTACCTCCCCCTCGGCGCGAAAGTGCTCGGCCCGCCCGCCATCGACCGGGAGTTCAAGACCCTCAACTGGCTCCTCTTTCTGGACACTGCCGAGCTCGATCAGACCACTTATCTTTCGTTCTTCCGCTAACACGCTACTCCGCTAACCGCGCTCCCCGAGTGCCGAGGACGAGCACCGAGTGCCGAGCGGCGCCCCACCATCGTTGACCCGGATCCGCGCCACGCTCCGGCTGCTCGCGATCCTGCTCTGGACCGCCGGGTGGTTCGTCGGGTGGGGCACCGGAACCGTCCTGCTGCTGCCTGCCCGCAGTCTGCGCCATCGGTGGCGCCGGTTCGCGGTGCATCGGTGGGCTCGCGGGATCGTGACCGTCATCGGCATGGAGGCGACCACTCGCGGCCTTCCGCCTGCCCCGCCCTTCTACCTCGCGACCAATCACCTGAGCTGGCTCGACATTCTGCTCTTGCACTCCACGGTACGCGGGGTCTTCATCGCCCGGCACGACATGCGCCGCTGGCCGGTCATCGGCTGGCTGGCCCAGATGACTGGGACGATCTGGCTGGATCGCACCTTCCGTCGCGACGCCGCGCGTGCGCTTGGCAGGATCCGGAGAGCGATCGGGCGCGGAGACGGCGTCATTCTCTTCCCGGAAGGAACCACGTCGGACGGCAGGCAGCTGCTTCCGATGAAGGCGGCCCTGCTCGAGTGGGCGGCTCGAGAGCGATTCCCGGTCCACTGTGCCGCGCTCACCTACCGAAGCGAACCAGGCAATCCACCAGCTCGCGAAATCCTGGTCTGGTGGCGTTTGGACATCGGGTTCCTCCGCCACGCGGCAAGGGTACTCCAGTTGCGCCGGTTCAGGGCCGAGATAAGCTTCGGGGCAGAGCCGGTAACGGCCGGTAGCCGACCTGAGTTGCTCCGCCTGGTGCAGGCCCGCATCACGAGCCTGTTCCAACCGGTCGAGTGAGATCCCCGGTAAGGTGTAAGCCGAGTGGCGGGCGGCGAGGAACCGAGGCGAGAATTACGAAGACCGCATGGATTTGATCACCGCATCCATCCCCTTCTTCTTCGGCCTCATCGGCCTAGAGCTGCTGGTAGCCAGGCTGCGCCGGCGGCCGCTCTACCGCCTGAGCGACTCGATCAGCGATCTCTCCTGCGGTATCCTGAGCCAGCTCGCGGGAATCCTTTTCACCCTGGTGACCATCACTTCGTTCGGCTGGGCTGGCAGCCATTGGGCCATCCAAGGGTTCCTTGCCGTGCCGGCCTGGCCAACCGGCCCGCTGACCTGGGTGGTGGTGTTTCTCCTCGACGATCTGGCGTACTACTGGATGCACCGCTTCTCCCACACGGTGAACCTGCTGTGGGCCGGACATGTGGTGCATCATTCGAGCGAAGAGTTCAACCTCACGGTCGCGCTCCGGCAGAGCAGCGTACACGGGCTCTTCTCCTGGCTCTTCTACATGCCGATCGCGTTCCTGGGCGTCCCGGTGACCGTATGGCTCGTGTGCCATGCGGTCAACCTGATCTACCAGTTCTGGATCCACACCCGCGAAGTCAACCGGCTCGGCCCGCTCGAGTGGATCCTGAACACCCCCTCCCACCATCGGGTGCACCACGGGATTAACCCGGAGTATCAAGACAGGAATTTCGGCGGGACCCTGATTGTCTGGGACCGGCTCTTGGGAACCTTCGAGCCGGAGCGCGCCGAGCCGGTCTACGGGATCACCAAGCCGTTGGGCACCTGGAATCCGCTGACCGCCAACCTGCACCAGTTCGGCGAAATCCTCCGCCATGTCCGCGCCGCCCGGACCTGGGGGGAGCGGTTTCGCGCGGTGTTCGCCCATCCCCGCTGGCGGCCTGCCGGGTTAGGTCCGCCGCTCGAGCCGGTACCGGTGTCGCCTGCGACGTTCCCGAAGTATGAACCCCCGGTCCCGAAAGCCCTCAAGCAGTATGCCCTGGCGCAGTTCCTGGTCGTGCTGGCAGGCTCGGTGGCGCTCCTTCGCGTAGCCGGGAGCCTGCCGCTTCCGGAATTGCTCGCCGGCGGGTTCTACATCGCGCTCTCGCTCGGGAACATCGGAGGCATTCTCGAGGCGCGGAGCTGGACCGGGTCGACTGAGCCGATGCGGTTGCTGGTGCTGGGCGGCGTAGCGGGACTCCTGCTCGCGAGCGGCGCCGGACCAGGCTGGCTCCTCGCCGGCCTGACGGTCTTTGCTGCGGCGTCCTTCACCTGGATGCTGCGACTCCGGTCTCTGCTGCGCGACCCGGATCCCCGCGCGATCGTGGCGATGTAGGACGCCTTACCGACTTCCGAGCGCCACCACAAACCCCGCCACCACCCCGAGCCAGACCGCCACATAGAGGGGCACGAACCGCAATCGCTTCCGTAACATCTCGGGAAACAGCACCGGCTTGCCCGCGAACTTTCCTCGCGGCTTGGCCGGGAAGAAGAACGTTTTCCAGGTTTCGGTCGTGGCTACCGTGTATCCGATCGCCCCCAACATCCCCTGCACCGGCGTGGCGCCGAGGCCATAGAGCAGGAACGCCCAGCCGGACGCGATCAAGGGGCTCCGGAAGAACTTGAGAATCTGAAATCCCTCAATCGGCGCGTCCTTCCAGGCTCCGCCGAATGCGCTGAACCACCCTCCTAACGCGCCGACGGTCACCGCTTTGACCAGCACCGGCATCCGCGACAGGCCGTCGAGCTGGGACACCAGCCAGATCCCACCCGCCATGACTCCGACGTAGAGCAGGCCGAGCCCGAGGCGGATGGCACGGCCCTGCACGGGGCGCCCTAACACGGCAATCTGCATCGGGATCGTGTACTTCGACTGGTCCTCCTCCCGGAAGAAGGTCTTCCACGCTTCCAGCACGGCCCGCTCGATCGCATAGACACACCCGAACAGGATGACCGCGCTCCCCGGACTCGCTGGAACGATGCCGAATCCGGCCGCCACCGGCACCGCCGCGAAGGCGCCGAGCAGAATGCTGCGGAGATACTTGCCGGCGCTGAAGCCTTCGTGGGGAGCGTCCTTGTACATCCCCCAGGTCGAGGCGTGCGCTCCCGCGAGCGCCCCGATGAGGACGGCGAAGATCCAGCTCATGTCATCCTTGGGTTGCAGTTCGATAGGCGGCCTCGACCACGGCCAGATCACGACGGGCATCGGCCAGCGTCATCACCGAAGGCGCGCCGGTTCGGAATGCGCTCACGAAGTCCTTCCACATGGCGCGAAAACCTCGGATGTCGCGAAATCCTGGAAAGAAGAGCCGCCGCTTCGCGGCATTCACGGCGACAAACAGGCCATTGGATTCGAACGCCACGCTGCCCCGCTCGCCAACGATCTGCGAGAGCGACAATCCCCGGAGCCGGGCCGGCGCTTCCCAGGAGTGGTGGAGCGTTCCCACGGCACCGTTCGCAAAGCGCGTCACCACCACCATCGTGCGCTCGGGCTCCGCCCCACCGCTGGGCCGGAAGCCGTGCACCTCGGCGATGTCGCCCCCCAGCATGGCCAGCAGGTTCACCCAGTGGATGCCTCCCTCGAAGAGGGCGCCCCCGCCCGCCAGGGCCGGGGTGCCGCGCCAGTCGGAGGCCGGCTGATGCTTGAGCGCGGTGAGCCGGATCAGGCGAGGGGTCCCGATCGCCCCACTGTCAATGAGCCGGAGCAGTACCGCGGTGAGCGGCTTGTACCGATAGTTCTCGGCCACCAGCACCTGCCGGCCGGTCTTGCGCGTTAGGGCCTCGACCTGGTCAACGTCGGCGGCCCGCAGAAACGCCGGTTTTTCCACGACCACCTGCTTCCCCGCCTCCAGCGCTTCGAGCGCGAGGGAGAGGTGCTGGGCCGGCGGGGTGGCGATCAACACGGCGGAAACCCGCGAATCGGCAATGGCGGACGAATAGGTGCCGAAGGCCGCAAAGCCGCGGTGCCGGCGCCGGTACGACTCGGCGCGCCCGGCGTCGCGGCTCGCGAACGCCAACCGGACCTCCGGCGCGACCCGTGCCAGGGTCTCCGCATGGGTGTGGGCGACGGCCCCGCACCCTAACACGGCAATCGAGAGGGTCACGCGGAACGCGGTGGCCGGACGGCCGGACGGCCGGACAGCCGGAAAGACGCCTCGCGGCCGCCGACGAGCTCGCGCGCGATCCGGAGCGCATTGGCCGCGATGGTCAAGCTCGGATTCACGGCGGCCGAGGTGGGGAAGGCGCTGGCATCCACCAGCCGCAGGTTTTCGACGCCACGGAATCGCCCCCACCGATCGAGCGCGGAGCTCCGCTCGTCCTTCCCCATGCGGACCGTGCCAAGAGCGTGCGAGAAGGTGCGGATCGGATGGTGATAGAACAGGCGGGCGCCGGCCGCGCGGAGGATCGCGCGCGCGCGACGCTGGAGCGCCCGGCGCGCGGCTTCGTCGCGGCGCGAATACCGGTGCACGATCGTCACTGCGGGAAGGCCCACCCCATCCGTCGCGGAAGGATCCACCAGGACCCGATTGGCTGCCTGGGGCTGATCTTCCGCGATCGTGATGAACCCGGCGGCCTTCGCGAGAAAGCGGCCGGCTACCCAGGGCAGCGGCCACGGGACCTGGGTCGCGATCACGCCAACCGGGGGAGTCGGGACCGACTGGATGCTGCCGAGCGGACCGCGCGGAGCGTCGAGTTCCGCGGCGCCGCCATAGTAATCGAGCACGGCGAGGTCCTTGCCTAACCCGTCGTCCGGAAACCCCCGCCCCAGGTGACCGAACACGATACTGTTGGCGTGGCGCATGAGGAAGCGGCCAACGGTCCACCCGCCCGGGTTGACCCGGTCGAGGCCGGAGGCCAGCAAGAGCTGCGGGCTCGCCAGCGCACCGGCCGCCACCAGCACTTCCCGTCCCCGCACCGTGAGCCGCGAACCGGTTCGGAGATCGACACACTCCACCGAGTCGATCGCTCCGCCCCGCTCGACCAGGCGGACCGCCGCCGTGCGGGTTAACAGCTGGAGCCCGCGCGCCAAGAGCGGCCCCACCACCCGGGTTGCCACGTCGTTCTTGGCCGACACGGGACAGGCCCAGCCATCGCACCGGCCACACCGCACGCAACGGGGCTGCTCCGGGTCATGCCCGAAGTTGATCGCCATGGGAAGCGGAAACGGATGGAGACCGAGCGAGCGGGCCGCCTCGGCCAGCCAGGCCGATTTGGGCGAGAGCGGGTTAGGCGGGGCCGGGTACGGAGCGCCGCGCCCCGGGGCGGTGGGATCGTCGGCCGAATCTCCCGTCACGCCCAGCAGCCGCTCCGCCTCGCTGTAGTATGGCTCGAGGTCCTCGTAGGCGAAGGGCCACTCGGCGCCCGACTCGCCGACGATCTCGACTGGAGGATGGAAGTCCGATTCGCGAAACCGGAAGGAAACTCCCCCATAGAACACCGAGGCGCCGCCCACGCAGAACAGCGCTCCCAGAGCACGGGAAGCGCGGGCGCTCCGGCGGGTTCCCTGGCTTACCTGGTAGGCGGCATCGCGGGCATAATGGGGAGTGAGCAGGACGAAGTGCTCGACGCTCGACGCCTGGGGTCCGCGGGCCACCCAGTCGCCCCGCTCGAGCAGCAACACCGACCAGCCGGCCTCGACCAGGGCGTGCGCCGCGAGGGCGCCGCCGAACCCGCTGCCAATGATGACCGCGTCGAAGGTCTCGTTCATGGAGAAATCCGCTGCAAAAGATAACCGAGGTTGTGGACCTCACCATTTCGGTGGTAGCGTTCAGCCGGGACCAGGGTGTCCTCGGCATGCGGTGTCAGGTACCGGAAGGAGCGGCGAATGCGACGGATCCCCGTGGGAAGACTGCTGGTGATCGGATGGCTCCTGCCGGCAAGCACCGGCTGTGTGGCGTGGCACACGGAATCGGTGCCGCCTCGGGAGCTGCTGCAGTCGCGGCAGGAGCCCGCCGTCCGCGTGACCAAGCCCGACAGGAGCCGGGTCGAGATGTGGAATCCGGTTCTGGTCCGGGACAGCATCTACGGCAATCCCACCGAGCGCGCCATCGCGCGATTCTCGATGCCGCTCAGCGCGGTCCAGGGGATCGAGACCCGTCGCACCAGCATCGGCAAGACCCTTCTGCTGGTCCTTGGAGTGGCCGCGGGGGTGGTCGCCTACGGCCTGCTTCAAGAGCTCAATCAGGGTTATTGATCTTGTTTTGCTGGCGGATTGCGGCGGGCTGCGCGCTCGCCGCCACCGCGTGCGGTGCCGAGGCGCCAACCGGCCCCGCGTTGCCGCGTCTCACCCCCGGATTCTATGTCCTGGAGGAGATCGGCGGGGTGCCCGCGCCCTACGTCTATGAACGGGTCCGCTACGGCGACACCTTGATCGCCACTCTGCAGTTCGCGTTCGACAGTGTCCAGATCCTCAATGACACCACGTTCACGCGGCACTACCGGCGCGAGCTCCTGGTCGAGCGGCCCCCGGTGCCGCCCTTCGTCCAGGGCACCGAGGAGTTCAGCTTCTCCGGGATCATCCTGGACCGCGAGGAAGAGGTGAAGCTCACCGTCCGAAGCGGCCCTCTCCCCGGGGGACACGACCTGGCGTATTTCGTCCCTGATGATTCGGGCTTGGTGTTGCTGCGGCGGACCGTCCGGCGGGAGGTGTACTGCGCCGCCTCGTGCGAGCTCACCGAGCGGCGGGTGAACGCCCGATATGCACGCCGCTAGCGGACTGGTCGCCGGACTGCTCCTGGCAGCCGCCTGCGGGTCAACTGAGCCCGAAATGCGGTCGGGAATCGAAGGCAACTTCGGCACCCCGCTCGCGGATCGGAACGGCTACCTCGCGGTGAGTCTGTTTGAACGCGGAGGATTCGTCACCGGACGCGCGTGGTCCAACTTCTCGGGAACCCTGATCGGCGGGGCCACGGTCACCGGCGAGTGGAACCCCCCGGACGTGGCCCTGGATATCCATCCCTTGCTGCCCTTTGGAGTGGTCGATTGGCATCTGGTCGGGCAGCTCCAGGGCGACACCCTGAAGGGCGAGTTCTCGACTTCCGGCCTGAACCCCCAACGGGTCGAGCTGCCGCGGGTTAGGTCGGTTCCCTCCGGCCAGTACACCCTGGCGATCAGCGGAGCAGTGGCCGACACCGCCCGTGGGTGGGCGGTTTTCAGCTACGGCGGCGGCAGTTTCCGGCTGGTACAAGTCTTCACCATCGCGGCCGGTTCCGGGTCGTCGATGGTCGTGTTCTGGCAACAGCGGGACCGGCCCGCACCGGGAACCTACCCGGTGAGCGCCGAAGGAGGACCTGCACCGGCCGTGCGCTTCGCTCACCAGGCGCCCGAGGGTCCCGAGCTGCGCTACACGGTGCAGGATGGCCGGCTGGTCATCGAGACCTCGGAGCGCTACGTGCTGGCCGGCCGGTTTCTCATGACGGCGAGCGACACCGCGGGCCGCATCGTAACGCTCCACGGCATCTTCAGTGCAGGGTGCTCCAGCAACGCCTGCTAGGCCTCGCCGGAGTCATGGATCGCGCGGGTTTCGGCCCTGCCTCGCGCAAGTTCATTCGCTAGGAATGCCGCGCTCCTCAGGGGGGCGGTGACGTCGAAACGCGGCATAGAGTAGCACGTCATACGCGATTTTCATCCCCGCCCCCACGAACAGCGGCGTCCCCAGCGTGACTCCCTGCATCAAGAGACCGGCGAACCCCGGCGCCACCGCCCAGGCCCCGAGCCGCACCAGGTGCGATAACCCCGAGGCGAAGGTGCGCTCATGGGGCCGCACGATTCCCATCACGTACGACTGGCGGGTCGGGACGTCCATCTCCACCAGGCCCTCACGGAGAAGGAACAGCACGGCCGCAACCGGAAAGCTGGGCGCGAACGGAACGGTGAAGAGCAAGAGGCTCGACGGGATATGGGTGAACACCATGGTGTTCACCAGGCCGATGCGTTTGGCGAGCCAGGCGGCTCCCAGGTGCGAGCCCGCATTCGCGACCCGCGCCCCGAAGAACAGCAGCCCGATCGCGACTTCCCCTGCTCCGAACCGCTCGTAGAAGAAGAACGCCAGGAGCGCCGTGGTAAGGAAACCGCCCGCCAGACTGTCCACCGCGAAGAGCGAAGAAATCTTCACCAGGATCCGACGGGTCTCAGCCGAGATTCGAACCGGGGTGGCTGCCGACCGCCGCGCTTCCACCGCCTCCGACAGCCCACCATACACGAGCGCGGTGACCAGAAGGATTGACCCGTAGCCGACCAGGGCCAGGCGAAACGCGGGGATCTCTCCTACGCCGAGGATGTTCTTCAAGATCGCGGGCGTTACGGCCAGCAGCCCGCCCAGCGCGTGACCGATGTCCTGCAGCACGTTGTACCACGCGAACGCACTCGTACGCTCCGCATCGGTGGCCGTCACCGGGAGAATCACCTGATCGAGGATCAACGACGCGCCGCGGTCCCGACCCATGCCGTTGAGCATGCCCACGAACGCCGCCGCGGTGATCACGACGGGCCCGGAAACCGCGGCCACCGCCATGCCTCCGGCCCCAGCCAGCAGCGATATGGTGATTAAGGTCCGGCGCCGCCCGATCCGATCGCCACCGACGGTAACGACCAGCGCTGCGAGTGCCGCTCCGCCCAGTCCCGCGGCCACGACCAGACCGATCTCGGCGGCATCGAACGCCAGCTTGGAGAGATAGAGACCGATGAGCACGCCGACCATGCCCGTCGCCAGCGAGCGGAGGAACGCGGCGACGTAGAGGAGCCGGCGGTCACCCACGTGCGGTTGCCGGCTAATACCGCATCGTGTACTGCAGCTTGGCGAGCAATTGATTCGAGGCGAAGGCCCAGCCGTCCTCCCGATCGTTCACATTGTGGTTGTAGACCAGGAAGAGGTCGCCCAAGGGGTGGAAGGTCCACCGCAAGCGCGTATTGGTCCCGAGGCTCCGGCTGTCGGTGTCGTATTGCACGTACGTAGCGAGAGTCAGGTCGGATGACAGGTTGAGCCGAACTCGGGTACCTACGAGATCGGTAGTGAAATTCCCTCCGGGCAAGCGGCCCGCGTGATGGGTCGCGCTGACCTCGATCGTCAGCAGCGGCGAGGGATTCCACACCCCGCGCGCTTCCACTTCGTGAAGGGTCCCGTCGTAGAAGGTCCCAAACCACCAGGTCACCATCCCCGAGAGGCGCCGATGCGAAGCAAACTGCCCTTCCAGGCGCCACCGCGTGAAATGGTACGCCCCCGGCTGGATCACCACACTGTCGGCAATCTGGAAAGGCTGGGTGAGGTATTCGCCGGTCGGCACCCAGTTGAACTCGAACCGATCGCCGCTCTCGAACCGCCAGTTGATCGGGGCGAAGAAGAAGCGATAACTCTCCCACTGCCCTTCGAGGTCGAAGATGGCGGTGGGCCGAAACTCGTAGAACATGTAGCGGAAGATCCGGCTCGAGAATCGGTGCCGGAAGTTCGCGCCTCCACTGAGTGCATGAATGCCAGGGCGGGGGACGAAGCCGAGCGGCGGCTGAAAGTCTTCGCCGACCCGGCGATAGGTCAGGGCGATATCCCAGTCGTCATTGGGATAGTCGAGCTTGAACCCGAAAGCACTCCGGTCACGGGTGAGCCCCTCGCGGTTGGTGACCAGCCCCCACACGCCGACGAGAAAGTTCTTGTTCCCTCGGAACCGTGAAGTCTGGTAGGTGAAGTCGGCCCCCAGCGTGTAGGCATCGGCCCGCCCGAGGGGATCTCCGATCGTGGCGATCAGGCCGGCCGATGACTCCGAGAACACGTCCTGCCGCAACCGCATCACGCCCACGGTGGCGTCGGGCGCCAGGCTATCCACGTCATTGGTGCGGACCATCAGGACGCCGATGTTGGTCCGCCCCGCCTGCCCATTCAGCTTGGCCCCGGCGACGATCGGGACCGGGCGCCCTTCCAGGAGCCCGATCCGGCGCGAGTGGAACGGCAATACGTCGGACCCGAGTCCGAGACCGAACACGAACGTCTCGGCCCCTTCCAGGAAGAAGGTCCGCTTCTCGGGAAAGAACAGGGGGAAGCGGGTTAGGTTCGTCCGCCGGGTATCGACCTCGGTTTCGGCAAAGTCGGTGTTCACCGTGAGCGACGCGAGGAGGTTGGCGCCAAGCCGCTGGGTGATATCCAGGCTCACGTCGCCGGTGGCGTCGGTGGGCACCCCGGCCGTGGGCCGCTCGAGACCGCCGGTTGCGGCAGGCCGCACGCTCAATCCCATGCCGAGCCCGAATCGCGGCAGCCCGGTCAGCAACCCGGCCCTGGCGATGTGGGTGACCTTGAAGTCTCGGCGCGGGGTTGCCCAGCGGCTGGTTTCCTGGAGCCGCTGCACCCGGCGCTCGATGTTGAATCCCCACGCCTCGAGCCCTTCTTTGAAGATGAGGCTTCGAATCGGAATCCGGATCTCGGCCGACCATCCCTCGGGCGTGCGAGCAGTTTCGGCTTCCCAGATCGCATCCCACTCGCTGTTCTCGCCTTCGCCGCGATTCGCCACCAGCGCATCGTACCGCGCGCCGCCCGGGTTAATGGCGAAGACGTAGCCGGAGCGCCCATCGAGAAATGGGTCCAGCACCAGCTTGATGTGGTCTTCGCCGGAGAGTCCCGCATCACGGGCTTTGGCGTAACTCACGATCTTGCCCGGCTCGGGGTCGTCGGCGCGGATGCCGATGACCAGGAAGCCGCCGTTCGCGAGCACCCAGACCACGGTGCGCCCGGTCGGCGTGCCGCCCTGAACCGGCTCCGTTTGAGTGAACGCCGGGATCGAGTCGGCCGTGGCCCAGGCGGCTTCGCTCAGCACCCCATCCAGCTTGAGATCGCCATTGAGCTGCGCGGCTCGCAGCGCGGGCCGGGCCTCGGGAGCGGCCTGGGCGCGGCTCTCAGAAACCCCCAACCCAGCTCCGTCGAGAGCCAACAACACGAGGGAAACCACCCAGGCAGGCCGGCGTTGCATCGGCCTCGCTCTACCTCGCAGCATCCAGCGCGGCTCGTAACCCGCGAAGCACGGTCTCGAGGTCTCCATTCGCCCAGAAGTGGATGTAGTAGATCGCCGGCTGCTCGTCCACTAAATGGCTGTGTACGGCCGTGGCGGTTATCCCGTTGGCGGCGAGCGCATCCAGCACGGGATCCACCCGAGCCCCGAGTACCGCAAAATCCCCGGTCGCGACGGCCCGTGAAGGGCCAACCGCTTGAATATTGATCGGGGTCCCATGCGCGAGCAGCGGAGTCACGGGATGACCGCCTTGGGTGACCTGGCCGGGCACCAGGTTGAAGGCCAGTTGGGCGACATTGCCCTGCGCTCGCCCCGAGGCGCCGAGAATCCGGAAAACCAGGCCGGTATCGATCGCGAGCGGCACTGGTCCAGGGGCCACCACGGGCAGCGGAGTCCCGGTTCGGGCCACCACCCGGGCCAGTCGGACTGCGACCTGGAGAGGCGGGCCCCGATCCTGAATGTGCACGTAGGTGATCGGCGGCGTTTCGCCGACGAGGTGGTTGTGAATCGCCGCAACCGAGATCCGCTGCTGCGCCAGCTCGGCCAGCACGGCGGGAAGCTCTTGGGGTGTGACGACGAGATCTCCCATCATGGTGGCGTCGGTCGCCGAGCCGCTGAATCCTGCCCAGGACCCGAGCGCCAGGGCGGGCGCGACGGTGACGTCGCCCATGCGGACCGTGAGGTCGCGCCGGGGCATGGCATACCGGTAATAGCCGCCAGTCGCCACGCCGGGCGCCCTGAGGACGCGGGCAACCGTGTCCCAGGGGGCGCCTAGGGGAGCGCCCTGGGTCCGGGCCGACCCGACCCCCACGGTCGAAGCGGCGAAGATCGATAGAACAAGAATCCTAACCCGCATGAGACGTTACCTCGCTTTCTTTGGCCAGCGATACGCGATGGGTCTCGGGCGCGAAGAGGGTGCCAACCACCGAGAGCGCACAGGACGCCGACATGTACACCGCCACCGCCCAGGCCCCCTGCTTTGCCAGCAGCAAGGTCGCGACAAAGGGCGCCAGCCCTCCCGAAAATACCGAGGTCAGCTGGTAGACCAGGGAGGCGCCGCTGTACCTAACCCGGGTCGAGAACAGTTCGGCGAAATAGGCGGCCTGCGGGCCGTACATCAGGTCCTGCCCTACGTTGAGTCCCAGCACGATGGCCAGCGGCACCCAGCCGGGGCCGAGCTCGAGCAGCCAGAAGAAGGGAAACGCGTAGAGCAGCGAGAGGACTGCTCCCGTGAGATACACCGGCCGCCTGCCAACCCGATCCGAGAGCCCGCCGAAGAAGGGGATGCTGAAGAGCCCGACGCAAGCCGCGATCGCCAGACCGAACAGCATCTGGCTCTTGGTATATCCCAGGTTCTTCTCGCCGTAGCTCAGCACGAAGACGGTGTAGATGTAGAACAGCACGTTCTGACCGAACCGCATCCCCATGCCGACCAGGATCTCCCGCGGGTGCTCCCGAACGACTTGCACCAAAGGCGCAGCGACGGTGCTCCGGGTCTCCTGCAGGGTGGCGAACACCGGGGTCTCCATCAGGCGAAGCCGGATGAAGAGCCCGATCCCGATCAGCACCACGCTCAGCAGGAACGGTACCCGCCAGCCCCAAGCCAGAAACTCCAATTCCGGAAGTGCGCCCGAGAAGAGCGCGAACACGCCGGTGGAGAGCAGCAGGCCGGCGGGAACACCCATCTGGGGCCAGCTTCCGTGAATACCGCGCTTGCCGTGGTCTCCCGAATGCTCGACCGCCATCAGCACGGCACCGCCCCACTCGCCCCCCACCCCGATGCCCTGGAGGAACCGCAGCACGACGAGGAGCACCGGCGCCCAGATCCCGATTCGTTCATAACCCGGAAGCACGCCCATGAGCGCGGTCGCGACTCCCATGATGACCAGCGACCAGACCAGCATGGTCCGCCGGCCCAGCCGATCTCCATAGTGACCAAACAAGGCGCCGCCCAACGGCCGGGCGACGAACCCCACCGCAAACGTCCCGTAGGCGCTGAGGGTACCGGCGAGCGGTGAGAGAGTCGGAAAGAAGAGCCGGTTGAAGACCAGCGCGGCAGCGGTGCCGTACAGAAAGAAGTCGTACCACTCGATGGTGGTCCCGATGAAGCTTGCCAGGACCACGGATCGAATCGAGCGGTGACCGTCCGATTTCGCGCTCACCCTGTGCGGCTCCACCCGCATGCGGCGTTGTAACAAGAGACGGCCGATCGAGGGACGGTCATCCGGGCCTTTGGACTTGGAGGAAAACCATGGCGAATACTGCTGTGTTCGGAATCTACGCCACGCGGGGCCAGGTGGAAGCAGCGGTGGATCAGCTCCGGGAGGCCGGATTCCGCGCGACCGATGTCTCGTTGCTGCTCCCCGAGAACGTGGGGACCAAGGACCTGGCTCATGAGAAGCACACCAAGGCACCCGAAGGGGCCGCGACCGGTGGCGCGGCAGGAGCGGTTCTGGGCGGTGCGCTCGGCTGGCTGGTCGGGATGGGCGCCCTGGCTATTCCCGGGCTCGGTCCGTTCATCGC
>JBQTHV010000175.1:0-2543 GCA_052389555.1 Gemmatimonadales bacterium
CGGTGAGCGAGCGGGAGCGGGGCCGCTTCCCCTCGTATTTCATCAGCGCGGAAGTTCCGGTGCTGCCGAATCCGGAGGCGTGGGCGCTCGCTGTCGGCGGCGCGGTGCGGCGGCCGCTGCGGCTGACTCGGCCGGAGCTTGAAGCGCTGCCTCGCACCACCTACACCGTCAAGCACCACTGCGTGGAAGGGTGGACGGCCGTCGCGACCTGGACCGGGGTTCCGGTGAGCGTAATCGCTGCGATGGCGGAGCCCACGGCTCTTGCCCGCTACCTGCGCTTCGACTCGTTCGATAGCGGATACTTCAACGGCTGGGACCTCAAGTCGGCGATGCATCCCCAGACCATCCTCGCCTACGCCTGGAACGACCGCCCGCTGGAGCCCGACCACGGCGCACCGCTCCGGCTCTATAGTCCCCTGAAGCTGGGGTACAAGCTGACCAAGTACCTCACCACGATGACCTTCACGCCGGATCGCCCCACGGGATACTGGGAAGACCGGGGCTATTCCTGGTTCGGAGGAGTGTGACCATGCTGCGGGTTATGATCGGAGGACTGCTGGCGCTGGGCCTCGCGGCCTGCGGCGAGAAGGCCGAGACCGGCCAGATGCCCGAGTCCGGGACCATGATGGCGGGCGACTCGATGACCATGATGGCGATGCCGATGCTGCCCCGGGTGCAAGCCCACCTGGATTCCCTGGCGTCCCCGACGCCGGCCAGGCACGACGCCGCGATGGCCTCGCACGCCATGGTGATCGACAGCCTGGTCGGCGCCATGCAGACCGACCTGATGCACATGGGGATGAATCGGGACGCGGCCTACGACGCGTTGGCCGATTCCGCGGTCAAGGACCTGACCCGGATCGCGGCCGCCCCGCGGGCGGAGCAGGACGCGCTGCTCCAGGAGCACCTCTCCCGGGTGCGGCGGCTGATGCAGTTCTACGAAACGATGATCGCCAAAGGCAAGTAGGCAGTGCCGCAGCACCGGCTTAAAGAGAAGATGAGTCGAGGCCATGACGGAACAACCGCCGTACTCGCTCTGGCAGCTCGGACGCTACTTTCTGAAGCTCGGCACGATCGGCTTCGGCGGACCGGTGGCGCTCGCCGAATACATGCGGCGCGATCTGGTTGAAGACCGCCGCTGGATTTCCGAGGTCGAGTACCGGGAAGGGCTGGCACTCGCCCAGCTCTCGCCCGGCCCGCTGGCAGCCCAACTCGCGTTCTATCTGGGTTTCGTGCATTACCGCGTGACCGGCGCGGCGCTGGTGGGGCTCGCCTTCGTGCTTCCGTCCTTTCTCATCGTGGTGGCGCTTGGCTGGGCCTATCTCGAGTATGGTGGACTGGCCTGGATGCAAGCCGTCTTCTACGCGGTGGGCGCGAGCGTGATCGGGATCATCGCGTTCAGTGCGTACAAGCTGGCGACCAAGAACATCGCGCGCGATCCGGTGCTGTGGATCATCTATCTCCTGGTCGCCGTCGTCACCATCATTACCGAATCCGAGCAAGTGCTGCTATTCCTCGGCGCTGGCATCCTCCGGTGGGCACTCAAAGGTCCGCCCCGAGGATGGCTGTCCCGCATCGGATTCGCGATCGCACTGCCGCTCACGGCTGCCGTGCCGGTTCTAGCCACCGTCGAGCCGCCGCGGCTCGGGAAGATTTTCCTTTTTTTCACCTACGCGGGCGCGTTCGTGTTCGGCAGCGGGCTCGCCATCGTGCCGTTCCTGTACGGCGGCCTGGTCAAGGATTACCAGTGGCTGACCGAACACCAGTTTCTCGATGCGGTGGCCGTGGCGATGATCACGCCGGGCCCGATCGTCATCACGACCGGTTTCATCGGCTTCTTGCTGGCAGGCCTGCCGGGCGCCGTCGTGGCGGCCGCCGCCACCTTCCTGCCGGCCTTTCTGCTCACCGTGATTCCAGCGCCGTACTTCCGGAAACACGGCCGGCGGCCCGGTATCAGCGCGTTCGTCGAAGGAGTGACCGCCGCTGCCATCGGGGCGATCACCGGGGCAGTCGTGGTGCTGGGACGCCGGTCGATTATCGATGTCCCAACGGCGATCCTGGCGGTCACAACGTTGATCCTGCTCTGGAAAGGAGGCCGGAAGGCTCCGGAGCCGCTGATCGTCCTGGGCGCGGCGATCCTTGGACTCGTCTTCCACCCGCTGGTCCACCCGTGATCAAGGCAGTGCGTGCTACCCGGAGCGAAGTGGTCCCAGGACTAGTCCTTGCCGCCGACCTGGACCAGCGCGACGCGATTCACCCCGCTACAGGCCAGCACCAGGTTTCCCTCCGGCGTCGCCATCATGTTGCGCACCACGCCTCCCCCCGAGGGGATCGCCCAGGTCTGGAATCCCTCGGTCTGGGTATCGAAGCGAACCAGCGTGTTAGGCCGGACCCCTGACTCGCTGTACCAGATGACGGATCCCACCGCCGCGATGCCGTAGGGCCTCGACTGCGGCCCACCCGGCGAGGGCCATTCCCGGACCGCGCCGGTCGCGGGATCGAAGCGGCCCAGAAAGCCCCGCGCGTGGTCGGTATACCAGACG
>JBQTHV010000176.1:0-4689 GCA_052389555.1 Gemmatimonadales bacterium
CGGGTCGCGTCCCGGCTGACCGCACCGAAAGCGAGAGCGTGGGCTCGGCCAGCACCAGCTCGGCGGGATAGAGGGGAACCCCGGGGCGCTGGAATACTACCCGGCCATCGGGAAGCCGGTAGCGCTCCGGGTTCACGCCGAGCACCGTGCCGGCGACCGTATCACTCGCGCTGCCCCGGTTCACCACAAAGCGAAGACTCTGGCCCACCGCCCGGCGGAGCGTGTTGGCCTCATCCACCGCGGCATCGTAGGAGGCGCCCAGCACCGCGACTCCCGAGTCGAGGGCAAACAGGGTCGCCGGGTCGAGGGTGCCCAAGGTAAGCCGATGGGTCGCGGTGCCCGCTGCGAGCGGCACCGACACCGTCCGGCGGACCAGGACCCGGCCGTCGTTGTAAATGGTAAGACTGGTCTGGGCCCACCCCGTTCCGGCGGCCGCGATCAGCACCACACCCAGCAGCACGCTTCTCATAACCCGCCTCATCTCCGCATGAACTCGACCGCGATCTGGATCGCGATCTTCCGCACCAGGAAATACGTGGCGACCGCAATGCCGGCCACCCAGAGCCGCGTCGTCAGGGTGAGCGGAATCCGGAGCCAGGCGTACCCGATCACCACCGCCACGAACACCAGGGAGATGATCCGCGCCAGCGGAGTTGCACGCCGCCGGAGCTCGGCCAGGCAGTCGGGGCACAGGTCTCCCCACTTGAGCCCGGGCACCCGCCGCTCGCACCGGGCGCACGGCGCGGGCGGCTCAAGCGAGGCGAGCCGCGACCGCATTGCCGAATTCCCGCGTGCCGGCGGACCCGCCGAGGTCGCGGGTTCGAATCCCGGCCTGTCGGATGGTGGCGGCCAGGGCGTGGCGGAGCCGCTCCCCCGCCTCCCGCTCCTCCAGGTGATCGAGCAACATCGCCGCGGCGAGCATCTGGGCCGCCGGGTTGGCGATGCCCTTCCCCGCGATATCCGGGGCACTGCCGTGCACGGCTTCGAAGATCGCCACCTGGGTGCCCAGGTTCCCGCCCGGGGCCAGTCCTAACCCGCCCACCAGGCCCGCCATCTCGTCGCTCAGAATATCCCCGAACAGGTTGGTCGTCACGATCACGTCGAACTGCTCGGGACGAAGCACGAGCTGCATGGCACAGTTGTCCACGATGTACTCGTTGACCGCAACCCGGCCCGCATACTCCTGGGCGATGACGCGCCCCACATCCAGAAACAGTCCGCTGGCCATCCGCAGGATGTTGGCCTTGTGGACGATGCTCACCAGCCGCCGGCCGTGCCGGAGCGCGTACTCGAACGCGAACCGGATGATCCGCTCGCACGCGTACCGGGTCACGATGGCCTGGGACACTCCCACCGCGCGAGGGTCGTCGCCCACCCGGATGAAGTGCTCGACGCCGGAGTAGAGGCCCTCGACGTTCTCCCGGATCAGCACGAGGTCGATTCCGTCGTAGCGGCCCGGGAGGATGGTGAGGGCGGGCCGCAGATTGGCATAGAGATCGAACATCTTCCGGAGCTCGACGTTGACCGATCGGTAGCCGCCTCCCACCGGCGTGGTGACCGGTCCCTTGAGCGCCACCTTTCGGTCCCGAATGCTCGCGAGGGTGGCTTCCGGCAGGGGCGGTCCTCCTGCGGCAACCGCCGCCATCCCGGCGGGCCGCACATCCCAGTCGATCTTTACCCCCGTCGCTTCCACGACCCGGACCGTCACGTCGGTGATTTCCGGCCCGATCCCGTCTCCCGGAATCAGGGTCACCGCATGCGTCATGGTTCCGGCGAGCCAGCCGGAGGAGGCAGCATGGTGGCGAGCGCGGCGCGATAGGCCTGCTCGGCGCTCTCGCCCTGGCCAACCGCGATGGTGCGCCACATAACCCGCCCGGTTCGCCCATCGGTGAGGACGGCGGCGAGCTGCACCGCGAGCCCTTCCCGACTGCTGTCGGCGGGGGCCAGTGACAGCGCGGCCGGAATCAGCGCGTAACGCGCCCCGCCAGCGAGCGCGAGGAGCTGACGCAGATTGGCGCGGAGCGGATCGGGCACTTCCTTGAGATTGGGGGTGCGCATCACCGCCTGGCCCAGATGATCGGGACTCGGCACGAGACCGCCCGACGCCCCGGCCCGGGCGCGGAGTTTCGGCGGGAGAACCCAGCCCACTTCCGGCGCGCGCTCCATCAGCAGGTCGCCGAGCAGCGAGTCAGCCCAGCGGAGCAGCGTGGCGCGGGCGTCCGCCCCCGACGTTCCGGGTACCGCCGGATCGGTGAGCAGGAGGGTGAGGGGCAGAACCGCTACACTCTGTCCCGAAAGCCCCACGGTCGCGAGCGGAATCGCGGGGACGGCGGGCTTCTGTTGCGCCGCGGTCAACGAGGGAACCGCAACCGCAAGGATGGCGAGGAGAGGCCGCATGACGGACTGAAACCTAACAACAGAGCCCACAAATCCGCCGGTTACTCGAGCGATAACCCGCCGTCCACGACGATCGTCTGGCCGGTCATGTGCCGCGCTTCCTCGGAGCAGAGAAAGAGGATGACCCGCGCAACGTCCTCGGGCTCCGCGATCCGGCCCAGCACGGTGCTCTTGCGCGCCTTGTCGATCACCTCGGGCGGGAGGAGCTGCAGCCGCTCGGTACGGATGAAGCCGGGGGCGACCGCGTTCACGTTCACGTTCGAGGGGCCCAGCTCGACCGCGACCGAGCGGGTTAGGCCCTCGAGCCCGGCCTTGCTCGCGGCGTAACTTGCCACTCCGAACCCCGGGCGGAGGGCCAGATGCGAGCTCACGTTTACGATCTTGCCGTAGCGCTGGCCCCGGAAGATCGGCGCGACCGCCGCCATGCAGTTGAACGCCCCGGTGAGATTGGTGTCGATCACCTCGGCCCACTGGGCCGGCGTGAGCCGCCAGTGGGCGCCGTCGTTCGCGATGCCGGCGTTGTTCACCTGAAAGTGAATCGTCTCGAACCGCTCTCGCACCTTTTCCACGAACCGGTTGACCTGACTACGGTCCCGCACATCACAGCAATCCGCATAGACCCCGACTCCCATTGCGGACAGCGCCGTTTCGGTGAGCAGCGCGGTCTCCCGCACATCGCGGCCGGGAAGGTCGAGGAAGCAGAAGGCCACATTGCAGCCCAGGCGGCCGAACTCGAGCGCCGTGGTGCGGCCCAGCCCGGTAGCGCCTCCCGTCACCATGGCCACCTTGCCGCGGAACCCGGCGGACTCGACCGGTTCCGGCTCGGGTTGCTCGAGAACTGCCTCGGCACTTTCCGGTTGCGCGGCGCCGGCCGCCGCTTGCCAGGATGGGCGACTGAATCCAGGCGAGAAGGACGGCGGAGGCGGGGGCGGGGGCGGGGGCATGGGTGTCGGGCGAACCTACGGGCCGCCTCTCGGGGCCGCAAGGCGGGACTTGGAGCAATGCGGAGTCGTGCCCTACATTTGCCCGCCATGATCACGGCCTCGCACTGGAGGTTTGCCTGCCGCGGAGGCCGGCATCAGCGCTGACACAACGCGGCTCGGCGCCGCCGCCCGGCTCGACCGGATCAACGCCGCCGTCGGGCGGGCCGTTCCCTGGCTCGCCCTCCTGATGGTGCTGGTCGGCGCGTTCAATACGATTGTCCGTTACCTGGGTCCCCGCATCGGCATCCAGCTCAGCTCCAACGCCTACCTCGAGCTCCAGTGGTACCTGTTCAGCTTGCTTTTTCTACTGGGCGGAGCCTGGACGCTCCAGCGGGACCGGCATGTGCGGGTGGACGTGTTGTACTCTCATCGGTCCGACCGGGCTCGCGCCTGGATCGACGCGATCGGCACTGCCTTGCTGCTGATCCCGTTCACGCTGGCAGGCCTCTGGGTCGCGTGGGGTCCGATCAAGGCCTCCTGGGCGATACGAGAGGGATCACCTGATCCGGGCGGGTTGCCTCGCTATCCAATCAAGACGGTCATCGTGCTCGGCTTCGCGCTGCTCTTGATCCAGGCCGTCGCGAACCTCATCCATCACATCCGGGTGCTCCGGGGCCGGGAGGAGAGTCCGCCGCCTCCGTCCCATGGCGCCGCCGTCGAGGGCGCATGACTGAGAGCTGGCTCGCTCCGGTGATGTTCGTGGTGGTCTTCCTGCTGATCTTCAGCGGGTTTCCGGTTGCGTTCGCCCTCGGCGGATCTGCGTTGCTCTTCGCGCTGATCGGCGCCGCCGTCGGGCATTTCGATCTGCCGCTGCTCTACGCGGTGCCCGAGCGGCTGTTCGGCATCATGTCCAACGCCGTGCTGCTCGCGGTGCCGTTCTTCATCTTCATGGGAACGATGCTGGAGCGATCGCGACTCGCCGAGGATCTGCTCCGCACCATCGGGCTGCTGTTCGGCCCCCTCCGCGGCGGCCTGGGGCTCGCGGTGGTGTTCGTGGGCACGCTCCTCGCCGCGGCCACCGGCGTGGTCGGAGCATCGGTGGTCGCGATGGGCCTGATCTCGCTGCCGGTGATGCTTCGCTACGGATACTCGGTGCCGCTGGCCACGGGCGTGATCGCCGCCTCGGGAACGCTGGGCCAGATCATCCCCCCGAGTGTGGTCCTGGTGGTCCTGGGTGACCAGCTCGGCGTGTCGGTAGGAGACCTGTTTGTCGGCGCCTTCGTGCCGGGGCTCATGCTCGCCGGCCTGCTCGCCCTCTATGTGGCGGGAGTCGCGCTGTTCCGGCCGACGGCGGCGCCCGCCCTCCCGG